>JBKKBD010000076.1:0-3739 GCA_046714315.1 Specibacter sp. | reverse complement strand
CCGAGAACACCAGCCTGCTGTGTTTCCAGACGCCCGGCAACGCCCAGGGTTTCTACATGGGCGCCAGCATTCCGATGGACGGCGAGGGCAGCGGGGTGGTCGATTTCGATCAGATCATGGAGTCCGGAAAAGCCAACGGCGGGATCGTGATCGTCGGTCCGCCGCCCTTTGATTGATTTGCGCCGGCCCGTAGCCGCCCTGTTCGATTTGCAACAGGAACACTAAGCCGCAATTAGTCCGATGAATACATCGCCTGGTTCCAGACTATCAGGGCCTAATCAAAAATGTTATGTGTAACTTTGGCCATTTCTCTTCCACTCACCCACTCATCCTGATAGCTTTACCGCCATACATCAGATGTTTAATGTGATGCTTTTTATCGCATTCCCGTCACCCTGCGCGTGGCGGAGCGATGTACCGACTGGGTCGAGACACCAACAAGGAAGTTGAATTCATGGTCTTGAAAAGCAACAACACCACGCCCACGAAGAGGCCAATGGCACCAGAGCCAGGTCTCCTCCGCAAATCAAAACGGTCTGTGGCACTATCCGGGGCTGCCACCCTGGGACTCATCGGTACCTTGCTGGTTCCGGCCCTGGGCGCACAGGCCGCCACGGGCGACTCTCTCCATATTGGCTTCAACGGTTCACTCGTCGGTAACACGGCCTACACCACCACCGGCGACGAGATCATGCACGGCGTACTGAACCGCCTCACCGGCGATGAGGAGCAGGTGCCGCTCCAGGGCGTCCGCCTCATTGGCGGCTCCCAAGGCATCCGCTACGCACCCACCGACATGACCACCGGCACGGACATTGCCGACCATGGCTTCCTGGGCGAAGCGAAATTCACCCCGGCAGGCTCGGCAGATATGTCCACCATCTTCTCCGCCGGCGGAAATTTCTACATCCGCGCCCAGAACGGCGAGCTGCGGTACGGCTTTGACTCCCTATCCGGTTCCACTTGGTCCTCCAACAAGGCCGCCGTGGAGTACCCGGCACTGAACAAGGAACATGCCCTTTCCTTCCACTACCTGCCAACATCGGCCGGCGCCACCTTATCTGTCATGCTCGACGGCGTGAAGCTCCCCACCGTGACCAGCGCGGCTCAGGCCAAGAACGCCGCCAACCTGGGATCCATTTTTGGCTTCGGTTATGAGGTCAACCCCGGGGGTGCAAACCGCGGGTTCACCGGCATGCTCCACGATGTCCGCCTGGCCACGACGAGCGATGTCTTCACCGAATCTGTCTTTGAATACCAGCCCAAGCCTGCATCCACCGACCTGTTGGACGTCTCCTTCGACGGCACGCTGGCTGGCAACGCCTACACGCCGGCCGGTAGTGAGGTACTGCTGGGTGTGCTGAACCGCAGGGCCGGTACCGAGACTGTTGCAGGCAGCAAGGCCACCTTGACGGCCACAGGCGAAGGCCTCGACTTCACCGCCACCGGTTTCCCGCTGGGAACCTCCAAGCTGGACAGGGGCTTTGTTGCCGAGGCGGTCTTCACCCCTTCCGGCACCCAGGTGGCTCAGGCACCCGTCATTGCCGTTGGCGGAAACCTCTTTGCCCGCTACAACGCAGCCGGGACGTCCTTTGAATACGGTTTCAGCTCCAATGCGAGCGGCTCCTGGAAGACATTCTCCGAGTCCGTTCCCGTGCCAGAGGTGAACAAACCGCACACCTTCTCGATGGTCTACGTGCCCAAGAGCGACGGCACTGCCGAGCTCGTTGCTGGCATGGATGGCAAGCTGCTGGCACCCGTCACCGGCGCCCAAGCCATCAAGAACTCCGCATCCAGCACAACGGCAACCTTCGGCGCTGAAGTCAAGGAAGCCGCAAACAACCGTGCGTTCAAGGGATCCTTGGAAAAGACGCGCTTCGCCGCACTGGCCGCCGGGTACGAGGCCTCCGCTGTGAAGTACCAGGACCTGGCCCCAGGGGAACCCGAGGTGTGCGAGCCGCTGCTGGTTGATCCGGCCAACTACATTTCCGTCAGCACAGGTGACTGCGAGGCCAACATCCTCGCCAAGTCCGCCATGGTTCGCCCCACGCTGGAGCAACTCGAGTGGCAGGAATCCCGCCAGACGGCGTTCCTGCACTTTGGCATCAACACCTTTTACGACCAGGAATGGGGCCACGGCACCGAGGACCCCGCCCGCTTCAACCCCACGGACTTCGACGCCGACAGCTGGGTCAAGACCCTGCGCGACAACGGCTTCCGCTACGCGGTCCTGACTGTCAAGCACCACGACGGTTTCATGTCCTACCCCTCGCGCTACACCGATTACACGGTGGCATCCTCGCCGTGGAGGGACGGCAACGGCGATGTGGTGAAGGAATTCACCGACGCCGCGCACAAGTACGGCATGAAAGTGGGCCTGTACATGTCTCCGGCCGACTCCAACCAGGAAGTCGACGGCGTGTTCGGCAACGGCAGCGCCAAGAGCGAACGGACCATCCCCACGCTCGTTGAGGGCGATGACCGCGCAAGCAAGGACATCCCGACGTTTAAGTACCAGGCCACCGACTACGGCGCGTTCTTCCTGAACACCTTGTACGAGATCCTGACGCAGTACGGCCAAGTGGACGAAGTCTGGTTCGACGGCGCTCAGGGCAACACGGGTAAGCAGGAGTTTTACGACTACCCTGCGTTCTACGACATGATCTCCAAGCTGCAGCCCCAGTCCGTAGTGGCTGTTGGCGGCAACGACGTGCGCTGGATCGGCAACGAGCAGGGCGTAGCGCGCGCCAACGAGTGGGCCGTGCTGCCCATCAAACGTCCAACCGACGGTGGCAAGATCACCTCCATCGCGTCAGAGGGTTCCGACAACCTCGGTTCGCGGTCGTCCATGATCGGCGCAGTCAAGAACGGCCAGGCCAATAGCCTGCATTGGTGGCCGGGCGAGGCCGATATGCGCCTTACCCAGGGCTGGTTTGCGCATCCCAACGATGCGCCCAAGCAGCCTGCCGAAATGATGAACAAGTACTACCAGTCCGTTGGACGGAACTCAGTGCTGCTGCTCAATGTTCCGCCCACCACCACGGGCAAATTCGCCCCGGCCTCGGTGACGGCACTAGAGGGCTTCAAGGCCGCCCGGGACAAGTCCTTCGGCAATGACCTGGCATTGGGCCTGCCCGTGATGGTCAATGGCGAAAGCACCACGCTCTTGACGGACGGAAACGCCCGCACAGGTGCCAGCCAGGTGCTGAACGCTGATTCCGTGGTCGGCATCGATCTGGGCGCACCCAAGTCGGTCAGCAACATTTCCCTGAGTGAGCACGTCCTGGAACACGGCCAGACGGTGGAGAAGTTCACCGTTGAAGCCAAGATCAACGGCACGTGGACGGCCGTCAACAACGATGCTGCCAACGGCGGAGGAACCGGAGGCGGCACGATCGGCGTCATGCGCATCCTGAAGTTTGCCTCGCCCGTGACGGCACAGGAATTCCGCGTGACCGTCAAGGAAACCCGCGCACCGGCGCACCTGTCCAACGTTTCCCTGTTCGAGACCTTGGCAGCGGCATCTGCCCCGCTCATGGACCTGTACGTGGATTGCAAAGCACCCGTTGCCGGCATCGGCACGCCGGAACGTCCGCTGAATTCCATGGAGCAGTTCCGCCAACTGGAAATCGCCACCGGTGCCACGATCCACTTCAAGGCCAGCACCGACTGCGAAGCGTCCACCACCCCGTTCTGGGGCTACGGCACGGCCGAGAACCCGATCACCGTGACAAGCTAC
>JBKKBD010000075.1:0-41959 GCA_046714315.1 Specibacter sp. | reverse complement strand
ACACTCAGCAAGGCGCTGATGATGGCCACCAGCTGGGAGCGCAGGGAGGCGTTCTTCCACAACGTAATCAAGGTAATTAGCGCTTATCGGCCGTTCGCAGCACGTAACCCACGCCGCGCTTGGTCTGAATCAGGGCAGGCAGTGAAGCATCAATGTCCACCTTGCGGCGCAGGTAGGAGATGTAGGACTCAACGATCGAGGCATCGCCGTTGAAATCGTATTCCCACACATGATCGAGAATCTGGGCCTTGGACAGCACTCGGTTCGGGTTCAGCATCAGGTAACGCAACAGCTTGAATTCCGTCGGCGAGAGTTCCACCGTCTTGCCGGCGCGGCGCACCTCATGGGCGTCGTCGTCGAGCTCCAGATCGGCAACGCGCAGGACGGCGTCATCATCTTCCATGGGCTGGGTGCGGCGCAGGACGGCGCGGATACGTGCCACCACCTCGTCAAGGCTGAACGGCTTTGTGACGTAGTCGTCGCCGCCAACTGTCAGGCCGGTGACCTTGTCCTCGGTGTCGTCGCGAGCGGTCAAAAACAGGACGGGGAAGTGCCGTCCCGCGGCGCGCAGCCGGCGGGTGACGGTAAACCCATCCATGTCCGGGAGCATGACATCCAAGACGGCAAGGTCGGGGTTGTGCTCCTCGGCCGCGGCCAGGGCTTCGCGCCCATTGGCAGCCGCAATGACTTCAAAACCTGCAAAACGCAGGGAGGTCGAGAGTAGTTCGCGGATATTGGGCTCGTCGTCAACAACGAGCAACTTGGCTTCAGGTCCGGTCTTTTTCACCATTTCAGTCTCCGACCATTGGCTGGGAATATGCTGGACATTCCGTGGGTAAGTACTGTCAGCTTACGCCCAGAGAGTTCCCAGCGACTAGTGGGGCACCCGGAAGATTTCCGCATGGGTCCCCGGCGCTGCGCTGGCAGGCAGGACCAGCATCTTCAGGAACGCCGTGTCCCCGTTGTCCAAGGACAAGTGCAGCAGTTCCGAGCGCATCCTTTCAAGCATGGGTGCATGTGGCGCCTCCACGGCAAGATTGCGTTGTTCCCCCGGGTCTGCCGCCAGATGGTGGAGTTGTTCGCGGTGTGCGCCCCAGCTGTACACCGAGTACTTCCAGTCCCCAAGAATGAGGGCCCTCCCCGAGGTTCCTGCGCCGGGGAGGGTAACCGCGTCCTGGAACACGGTTTGCACTACTACCGGCTGTTGCTCCCGATGCAGCGCCGATGGTGCCGCGAGTCCGTCCGGTGCCGGAATCCCCGCGATGTGGCACAAAGTGGGCAGCAGCCCCAGCACCGCCGCCACGGGTTCATCGACAACCGTTGCGGCACTCCCCGGGACATGCACCAGAAACGGCACCTTGATGCATTCCTCATGTAGTGCGGTTTTTTGGTTCCAACCGTGCGAGGCGTCGCCGTCGCCATGGTCGCTGAGAAATACGACGACGGTGCTCGCCAAGTCGATCCCGTCCAGCAGTTGCCCAATGCGTTGGTCAACGCGCGCTACAAGTGCTGAGTAGGTGGCCCGGTAGCGGCGCCAGTCATCCGGGATGAACGCTACGGTGCCGTACATCCTAGAGGCCGCTTCCTGTTCCATCGCCGGAGCCTCGGGCGAGTAGGGCGCCTTGTGGAAATTGGCGGGCAAGGGCGGTGCGTCCATGGTGGGCACCGGCGGCACCGGCCCATACGGCATGGGCTGCGACCGGGCGTATTCGCAGATGGTGTGGGGGTCGTCGAAGGAGGCCACAAGGAGGAAGTGCCGCTCCCCGCGGTGCCCGAGCCATTCATGGCAAGCCTCCACCAGGCCCTCATCACCAAAGGGGTGGATGGGGTCAAAGCCGTCTTCCGCGGTCGCGCTGGCCTGGAGTGCATGCCATTTTCCGGCGTAGGCACAGTCGTACCCTGCGGCCGTGAACCAATGGCCCAGCGACTCTGAACCGTGGCCGGGTTCGGCCGGACCAGCTGCGGCGTCTGAATCCGCCGACTTGTTTGACATGATGCCCAGCTGGTGCGGATACCGTCCCGTGATCATGGCACTGCGGGCCGGCACGCATAGCGGAAAAGGGGTGTAGGCCTGCGTGAAAACGGTCGCGCCGGCCGCCAAGCGGTCGAGGTTGGGCGTGCTGAAATGTGCGTCCTCGGGCCGGGGCCGGGTCAGCGCATGAGCGGCGAATTGGTCGGCCATGATGAGCAAGATGTTCATGGTTGTGGACCCAACCTCGTGTTTGCCAACTCTTCCAGCGCTTCTTTTCCGCTCCAGGACTGGCCCGCCGCAGTCAACGCGTCGGAAAGGTCCCCTGCCCACCTGCGGACCTCGGCCGGATCCATGATGTTGTGTAGTTCGTAGGGGTCCTCCGCCAGATTGAAGACAGACGTGCGGAGCCCTTCCTTCGCATGGAAACGGGCAATGAATTTGCCGGTGGCTGTCCGCAGCCCGCGCACATCGACGTCGTGTTCGTCGCGCGGGTAGTAGAAATACAAGGACGACGGCGTGCCCAGGATTCCGGGTTGTCCCGCCGCGAGTACGCCGTCACCCTGGATAAGAAGCGCGGGGGAGAAATCCTGCCCATGCATGTGTTCTGGAACGTCGCTGCTAAGGCCCATGAGCCCTAAAAGTGTTGGGGCAATATCCACGCTGGAGATCCCCACCCGGTCCGCGGCAGCCGTGTCGAGGTGTCCGGGCCAGCACATGACCCAGGGGATTCGCATGGATTCCTCAAAGGGGACGTTTTTGTAGAGCAGGCCGTGGCTGCCCATCTGCTGGCCGTGGTCCGAGGTGAAAATGACCAGAGTGTCCTCCGTCAGTCCCAACGAGTCGAGGGACTCCATAAGACGGCCAAGTTGGGTGTCAATGGCGCTGACGGCCGCGTAATAAAGGGGAGCGATACCGGCGGCCTCCCGGCCGGCATCGGATGACAGGTTCACGTTGGGCCGGGTCAGTAGCTCCGCGGCCGAAAGCTGTCCGTAACTCGTGTCGGAATTTGGCGGCAGCTGGTCGAACGGCTGGTGCGGCGGGTTCCACGACACAGCCAGGGCGAAGGGCGTTCCGGCGCCGGCGGGGGCCGCGGCCCGTCTCAGGAACTCAATCGCAACGTCCGTCTCATGGGCGGCCGACCACCCAGTGACATCAACGCGCTGGTGCCGTCCTGCGTCGGAGGTCCAATAGTGCGGGGTGAGGTGATCGTCGCAGCAGCCGTAGGAATGCCAGAAGTCGAAGCCGTGCCGACGGTCCGGCGGAGACCACGCATCCCAGTAGCGCCCGTCCTCCAGGACGCCGGCGCCGTGGACGGCATCCTCCGGAACTGGCGCCTCGAGGTGCCATTTGCCGATGTAGCCAGTGCTGTAGCCGGCATCGCGCAGCACGGCGGCCCATGACGGGGCATCTGGGCGCAGCCCCACGCCCCACTCGGCCGTTTCAGAGTTGACGTTGTGTGTGACGCCGTTGGACGCGGGATACTGCCCGCTCATCATCATGGCGCGGTGCGGGCTGCACACCGGGTAGCTGCTGACCGCGTGGGTGAGGGACACGCCGTCGGCCGCCAGGGCATCAAGAAAAGGGGTGGAAACAGGGTCGCCGCCCGGGTCCAGGCACATGGCCCGGAACTGGTCGGCGACAATGAACAGCAGGTTGGGTACGGACACTATTTGCCCATGCCCAGAGTTAGGCCTTCGGTGAGGCGGCGGCCCAGCCAGATGTAGATAATGAGCATGGGCAGCACCACGATGCACAGGCCGGCAAAAAGCCCGCCCCAGTCGGCACCGGAATACGTCTGCTGCTGCACAAAGGAGATCAGGGCAACGGGCAGCGTGTATTTCTCGGTGGACTGGATCAGCGTCAATGCCAGCAGCGTCTCATTCCAGTGCGCAACCACCTGCAGCACAAAAGCTGTCAGGATGCCGCCCTTGGCCAGGGGCAGGGTGATCTGGACGAAGGTGCGCAGAGCGGTAGCGCCGTCGAGCGCGGCGGCTTCCTCCATCTCCAGCGGCAGGCTGCGGAAGAATGCCGTCAGCAGGAACACCGTGAACGGCATGGAGCAGGCAATGTAGACCAGGTTCAGCCCGATGAGGCTGTCGGTCAGGTACACCTTGTTGAGCATGACGAACAGCGGGATCAGGATTACCTGCGCCGGGATGCCCAAGCCCAGGATGAAGTACAGGCTCAGGCCGTTGGTCAGGCGGCTTTCCACACGGGCCAGGTAGTACGCGGCCGGCGCGGCGACAGCCACGGTCAAAAATGAAGAAACACCCGTGGTGATGACGGAATTGAACGTTGCCGTGGCGAAGTCGCTGACTGTCCAAGCCCGGACAAAGTTGGAGAAATCCAGGCTCTCGGGCATGCCCCAGGGGCTGTCGAGAATGGAGCGGGTGTCGCGGAACGCCTGCAGGACCATCCACACGAGCATGGCGATGCTGACGGCCACCACGGCCCACAGCAGGAACACGCCAATGCTGCGGATGATGTTGCCTTCGGCGCGCAAGGCGGGGCTGACGCCGCGGTAGTTCTTGCTGCGTTTGGTGCCGTTTTTGCCGGGGCGGCCGGTGGTGCCAAGCACCTGCGGCTGGCCCGAGGAAGTCTCTTCGGGAGCGGTGAGAGTAGACATGGACAGATCCTTAGAATTCAACGGCGTCTCGGCGCATGGCGCGGCGCAGGAACACCACGAGGACGGATACCAGGGCCAGCGAGATGATGGCGGAGGCGGTTGCCGCCCCGTAGGCAGGTGTGGACTGGCCGGAGAAGGCCGTTACGTAGGTGTACACGGCGGTTGTCCAGCTCTGCGTGGGCGGAATGCCGGCGCCGCTGCTGCCACCGAAGACCCAGATGATCTCAAAGATCTTGATCGAAGAGATGGTCCACAACACTGCGCAGGTGCCGAACACGTCCCAGGTCAGGGGCAAGATGACGTAGCGCAGGCGCTGGAAGGCCGTGGCTCCGGCCAGGGCACAGTCCTCGTAGAAGTAGGGCGGGATGCGGTCCACGCCGGCCATCAGGATGGTGGTGAAGTAGCCGGTGGTGGTGGCCACGAGGGTCGCCATGATGAGCGGGAAAATGTTCTCCTGCGCCAGCCAGGCTGGGGGTTCGGTGACGCCGAACGGCTTGAGTAGGGTGTTGACCATGCCGCCCGGGTTGAAGATGAAACCGGCCAGCACGCCAAACACGAGCGCGTTGATCAGGTGCGGGAAGAAGATGACATTGCGGACAATCTTCTTGCCGGCCATGTCCCGCAGCACTAGCGTCATGGCGAACGCGAGGATGAAGATGGCAGCGCCCACCACGAACAGCAGCAGTAGTGTGTTGCCGAAAGACTTCATGAACAGATCGTCGCGGAACACCTGGACGTAGTTCTTGACGCCCACGAACTTCATCGGGCCGGATCCTGCCCATTCATGCAGGCTTATCCAGGCGGCCCCGATGGCCGGGACGATGAACAAGATGGTGTAGATGGCGAAGGCGGGGCCGACGAAGGGTACAAGCAGCTTGCGCCGCTGGCGCTCAATGCTGCTGCCGCCCTGCCCCGTGGCGGGTGCCGTGGGGCGTAAGCGCCGGGCTGTGGTGCTCGACATCAGCCGTTGTCCTTCCAGTACTGGACCGTGGACTGCTTCATCTTTTCCACGAATTCCGCGGCGTTGATCTTGCCCAAGAACAGCTCGTCGTCGATGGGCCAGAGGATCTTTTCAACGTACCCGGGGTGGGTGACGCCGTCGTTCTGCAGATAGATTTCCTCGGCGCTGTCCAGGGCATTCTTGACGGAGGCCATCTCGGGGGCGATGGCGGCATCGGTGCGGATGGGCAGGACCTTGGCCTCTGTGCCGTAGGCGTCCTGATATTCCTTCTTCAGCATGTGCGTGGCCAACTTCTGTGCCAGTTCGGCATTCTTGGCCTTTTTCGGGATGGCCCAGCCAACAAAGTCGGCGCGCACCGAGGCGGGCTTGCCGTCAACGGGAGGGAACGGGAAGGAGGAGAATTTGAAGTCTTTCGCAGCGTAGGTGCCGGTTTCGGTGGGGATCCATGAGCCGTTGAGCATGAGCTCGGCCCCGCCCGTTGCCCAGACCTGCTGCTGTGCGGGCCACTTGCTGGCGTTGTAGCCCTTGATCAGGTAGTCGCCCTGGGCGATCTGCTCAACCTTTTCGGCTGCTTTAAGGACGCTCGGCGCGTCCCAGGCGGCGCCTGACTTGTCCTCAACCACCTTCGCGAAGGAGCCGGTGCCGTCGGTGCGCACCAGCGCCGTAGTGAACCACATGGAGTTGTAGCCGGCAATGTCGCCGTCGGCGGCCAGGGGAACCTTGCCCTCAGCCTTGTACTTGTCCAGCAGCGTGATGAACTCATCCCAAGACGCCGGGGGAGCGGTTTCCAGTTCCGGGTTTGCCTCGGCGTCGTACCAGATGCCGTCAGAGCTCAGGCTGTACGGCAGCATCCACGGCTTGCCGTCCGCATCCGAGATGTTGGAAACCTCCAAGTACTTCTTGGGAATCAGCTCGGAAACCTTGGTGCCGTCAACCTTGGCAGCATAGGCGGCGTCCAGGGGCAGTGCCTCGCCCGTGTCCCCCAGAACTGGAGCCAGCTTGGCATAGGGGCCGTCAACAATGTCCGGGACATTGTTGGTGTTTAGCGCCGGCACGAGTTTCTGGACGTTGGAGCGTCCCTGCCACTGCACCTTGACGGTGGAACCGGTTTCCTTTTCAAAGTCGGCAATGGCCTTCTCGATGACCAGCTGCTGCGGTTCGCCAACCTTCCACATGGACCAGTACGACAACGTACCGCCCTCTGCGCCTGGATTGTCCCCGGCATTGGCCCCGCCGCCGCAGGCGGAGAGCGCTAATGCCGCGCCGGCCATTGCGGCCAGTGTCCGTGCAAAACGGAATCTGCTTGTCATTGCATACACCTCATGTAGTAGTTGTGCTGTGGATCACGGTTCAGTGAGATGACTCAAACAGCTTGCAAAGAGAGGAATCAAGCAGTACTTTTCAGTATCTTTCCGGCAACTCTTTCCGGCAACACAGCCGGTATCCTCGGGGAAAAGTGGAGTTCCTGCTTATTCAAGGGAAGTAATCCTGAATTCTGGAGGAAAATTAGGAAGCAATTTAATAAGAACTCCTTTATTCCTTTCTTTCGTTCTTGGCACACTCCATATGTACGTTGTCCGGAAAGGGAACCTTGAACAACAAACCAGCAGCCAGGAAAATCCGCGATGCGGAGTCCCGGGACCTGAAATTCCAGGCCCTGGCAGATGAGCTGCGCCGAGGCATACTGGCTGGCACCTGGGCTGTGGGGGCCAAGCTCCCCACTGAGGCCCAGCTGGCCGCGGATGCGGGGCTGTCACTGACAACAGTTCGCCGAGCTTTCGATGAACTGGCACAGGCCGGGCTGGTGGTGCGCCGCCAGGGTGCAGGCAGTTTCGTGGCTGAGCGGGCGCCGGCCCGCCGTCGTTCCCGTTTCACCGTGGGCGTACTCCTGCCGGACACCCAGCTGTATTATCCGCGAGTGCTGCAGGGCATCGAGGAAACCTTGTCCGCGCAGGACGTCAGCCTTCAGCTCGCCACCTACAACTACGAGCCGCAAAGAGAGGATTCAAGCATTGAATTCCTCATTGACTCGGGAGTGGATGGGCTGATCCTCGTCCCCACGCTTATCGGCATCGCCGATCCGGCCCGGCGGGTGAAGGAACTGACTGCGCTGCATGTACCGGTGGTTCTGCTGGAGCGCAGCCTGAACGATTTGGGGCCCGGGGACCAGACGGAGCATGTGTGCTCAGACCACCAGGGTGGCGCGTACGACGCCGTGACTCACCTTTTCGGTCTGGGTCATCGGAAGATTTCCCTTCTGACCCGCACGAGCAACCCGACGGAGCCGGCCATTGTTGCCGGCTATGAGCGGGCGGCGGCCGACCTTGGGCTTGCCCCGCAGGTCCTCAGGGCCTTGAAAGGCGATTGGGAGGCTGGTGCCGCCGAAGGCTTGCTCACCGAACTGCGGGCAGGGGGAGCCACAGCCGCCCTTGTGTTTGGCGACAGGGAAGCGGCCCTGCTGGAAGCCGCCGCGAGGCGGGTAGGAATCCGCATACCCGAGGACCTGGCACTGGTTTCCTATGACGACGAGCTGGCCGATTTGGCCGAAGTTCCGCTGACAGCCGTGGCCCCGGCCAAACACCGAATGGGGAGAATGGCTGCAGAAATCCTGCTGCGCCGCCTGGTGGAAGGCGATGATTGTCCCATCCACCAGGTGCGGCTGCGACCGAGGCTGGTAATTAGGGACTCCTGCGGCGCCAAGAAAGCGCTGATGCACCACGAAAACAAACAACAACAGCAACGGCTGCAGAAATGAGTGAAATATGCGGTTAGGAATCATTGGGGCCGGAGCGGTTGCTGGGCTTCACGCAACAGGGGCGGCCGTGCTCGAAGGCCTGGAACTGACGGCGATATGCGACCTCGTGGAGGAAACTGCTGCCTCGGTGGCCGAGCCGTGGGGTGCCGCAGTCTTCACCGACTACAGGGAAATGCTGGCGTCCGGGCAGGTGGATGCCGTGGTCATCAACACCCCTCATGGCTTACACCGCGAGATGGTGGAGGTGGCTGCCGCGCATGGTGTCCACGTGCTCGTGGAAAAGCCCATGGCGACCACGCTCGATGATTGCCACGCCATGGAGGAAGCCTGCGCCGGCGCCGGGGTGGTCATGGTGGTGGGTATGATCCAACACTTTATGGCCGAAAAGCTGGCGCTGCAGGCCGCCCTTGAATCCGGTGTGCTGGGCAAGGTCCTGATGATCCACGACTACCGAAGCACCGATTATCGCCCTGGAAGCCGGCCAGCCTGGTTTTTTGACAAGGCAATGTCTGGCGGCGGGGCATTTATCAACATCGGAGCCCACTGCCTGGACCGTTCGGTCTGGACGGGAGGGGCCCCGGCGATTCAAATCACCGCAACGACCCTGAACCGTTTTAATTCCCCCGTGGAGACGGATGGGACCATGGAATTGCTGCTGGCCAACGGGGTGCAGGTGCGGATCACCATTGCCTCTGACACCCCGGGGCACATCGATGAAATGTTGGTGGTTTGTCAGAAAGGCGCCGTCCGGGTTGATCCACGCAAAGGCACGGTCATGACAATTGACGGCCACAGCACGCAGCTCCACGTTTCTGGCCCGGCGGACATTCAGCTTGCTTTTACGGCTCAGCTGGCCGATTTTGCGGCAGCCGTTGGTGGTGCCCGGCCCAGTGTTGGCGGAGACCACGCAAGGCACGTCGTGGAGTTGGTCCTGGCCGCCTACAATTCTGTGGAACTGGGTGTACCAGTGGCCCTTGAAGAGAGGATTGCGGCCACACGCTGACCATAAGGTCCCGAAAGCAACGCCACGCAACAGGCTGCCTTGACCGGAGAATCCCGGCCAAGGCAGCCTGTTGCGTGACTGGAAAGTGTGGCTACCGGAGGAGGTCGAGCTCTACCGAGCCGCCCTTCATCCCTCGGGTGGAGACGGTGAGAACCGTATTGCCTGCGGAGTCGAACGACAACGTGGCGCCTTCTCCGGATGTGATCCTGCGGTACCTCGCGCCCACGAGCGTCACCGAGATGGAATCGGCCTGCTGCGTGGGATCGGCCACCGCCAAACGGCCCCGACCCGGATTTCCGGCAAAAAGAACGGCGGCGGAACGGTTGGCGGAAATGGACCCGACTGTTCCCGCCTGCCAGAACAAGGCGGCGGCTTCCGTGTCGCCGAACTCGACTCCCTGGCCCACTGCATCATTTCGCAAGATGCGTGGCGCGTTGTGCGCGGCCTTTTCAGTGTCTTTGGCTGAGCCGCCCGGGAGCAGCGCATACGCGTAGGAAGCTGCGGACGGTAAGGTGCCGTGGTCGATTGCCAGCGTGGCGTACTGGCGGCCGATGATGTTGGTGCTTCCGCCGGTGTTGATGGTCTTCCAGGAACCCGTGCGATGTTCGCGCAAAACCTCCAAGACAGTGTCGCCAAGGAACAGGTACCCTCCCGTTCCCTCCACGTGTGCCCATCGGGGGTTCTCATGAATGGCCGGCGTTCCGATGGAATCCGAGTGGGCGTTCCCGTCCACGGTGATGGATTGACCGCCATGGGCACCGAGGTTTCGGTGTTCCACAATGGTCTCCACCCTAGCGCCGCTGCCCGTGTGGATATCGGCGCCCAGTGCAACCACCATGTTGCCCGTGAAAAACCAGGCCTTCCGCGCATTCATGCCCGTCTCGCCAGGGGCCACGAGGTGCATGCCCACGGCACCGAGACCATCGAGGGTGACCCCACCCGTCCATTCATTGGAGGGAGTCTTGGCACCCCATTGTCCTTCCACCCTGGGCGGCAGTGCCGTTGTGTCGACCGTGATGCCGGGAAGTCGGGTCAAATTCGCCGTGGGCCAGAAGTCATCGTCAAAGTGGCCGGGTTCGCCCGTATAGAGGTACGTCATGCCGGAGCCTGTTTGGGCACCGAGATCATTCTCGCCATTGCCGCATTCATACCAGGCAATACGGTTGCTGCACAGCCCGAGTGCCGCAGCCCAGCCATTTCCGCGGTACACGGAGCGGTCCATGCCGGCAAAGTAGCTGTGACCAACGGCTTCCGGTGTCGCGTCGATCCCGGAAAGTGCTAGCTCCTTCAACAAGGCTGTGCGGGAAATGGAGGCGCCAGCCTGCGGGTTGCTGTATTGGTTGCGCTCAACCCATCCCTGACAGAGACCGCGCCAGCGAGCACCCGTGGCCGGATCGACGGCCCGGGCCAACCACAGGATGGATTCGATGGCCATAGTGCCATTGTCGTGGCTGCGTTCCTGTGTGCGGGAGATGGCCCGGCCACGGACCGAATCGAACATTTGTCCGTTGTGAATGAATGGTGCAAATGAATCTTCCACGGTCTTGAACAAGATCGTTCGGCTTGGATCGGAAATCTCCTGTCCCGAGCCGCCCAGTAGCGAGAATAATTTGGCCAGCCCACCCAAAAGCACCAGCCCGTATGTTCCGGTGTAAGCGATGGTGGAGTGCTGGACAAAGGAGCCGTCGGAAAAGAAGCCGTTGCCTTCGGTGACGTACTGCCACACCGGACTCAATGCATCGATGGCGGCGGAAAGGCGCATCTGGTCCTGTCCAATGATGGAACGGATGATGATGGCTTGGCAGATGTCCACGCGATTAGCCCCTTCGGAGACAATCTTGCCGCGTTCATCAGAGAACTGCTTGGTGGGGTCGGGAATGAAGTGGTCAATGGCCTCGCAGTATCGAGTGCGCAGTTCCTGGTCAACTTCGTTGCCCAGAATTGCCAGAGTGTCTGTCAACGCCTTGGGTGTGCCGATTTCCCAGGACCACCAATTGCCAAATTCGGCCTGTTCCGCGTTGTAGATGAGGCGGTTGCCGTCTGTCAGGGCAGCAAGGATGTGGCCTAGCAGGGAACCACTGTCTTTATGGGCTGAGCCAGGCATGGCCCATGCCGTGGCCATCTGGGCCAAGCGCTTGTACGTGGTCACAATCTGGGCATCAACGGTGAACGCTGCGTCTGAGAACACCTGGACCCGGTCCGGACCGGGAACTAGTAACGTGGTAAAGCCGCCCACCGCCTTATCCAGGGTGGCCAGCGCGGCGACAAACTGGGGGTCGGCCTCATCCACCTGCGTGCGCCCGGTGACCTGGTCCACCCAGCGTTCCCGCAAGGCGTCCAGCTCATCAGGGGTTGCCACTTCCGCAGCCTGGGCCAAGGGGGCAAAACCTCCGCTGAGCAGGCCGGCCAGGCTCAGCGCCGCCGTACCTCGGAGGATGTTCCGTCGAGAAAGTTCCAATGCCATTGCAAATCTCCTTTGTCTCACGCGCCGCCATCTGGACGGTCACTGGTCTCCCTGGAGTCAAGTCCACTTCGGGGAAAGGAATAAAGGACTACTGCTCCGAATACCTTTCCTTATGCCACGGAAATCTCAATCCGGGTCGGAGGGGCTACACACCGTCCCAAGCGGGGCTTGCGAACGCACCCCATGGATCTGCCGGGCCTGCAGTGGGCCCCGCAGCCTCAAGGGGGCGGTGCTGCCCGGCACCAGCCACGGGCAGCACGGCACCGTCAAACTCCGGCACTCCGTGGCGGGCAAACCAGCCAGCCATCCGCGAACGCAGGCCTCCGAGCTCCGGGTGGGATTCGGCGTCGTGGCTCAGATCCATCAGATTGATGCGCTCGCCGGGGTCCCGGACGAGATCATAGAGCTCGTGGGGGCCGTGCGGGTATCGGTGGACGTATTTGAAGTCACGGGTGCGGATCATACGCACCGGCCCGTACTCGTCATAAACCACGACGGCGGACTCCGCCCTTGTGTCCGTGGCCGCCACCTCCGTAGTGCCCGCTGGCGAACGCAGCAGCGGTGCGAAGGAGCTGCCGGGGCCGGTCTCGAAGGGTGCAGGGTCCATGCCTGCCAGGTCAAGAATGGTGGCGGCGACATCGTAAGCCGAAAGGAGTTCGCCGCGAACCTGATCCGCCGCGATCTTCCCGGGCCAGTTGAAAATGGCCGGGACCTTGACGGAGGAATCGTACATGTTCTGCGGGAAGGTGCCATTGCCCTTGCCCCAGACGCCATGGTGTCCGGCGTTGAAGCCGTTGTCGCTGCTGAAAATCACCAGGGTGTTCTCGCGGATGCCCAAGGTTTCCAGATCCTTCAGAAGTCGTCCGATGGCCGCGTCCATGGCGCTGACGGCCGCAAAGTACCCAATGAGGGCGGCCCTGACATCCGGTTCCCCGCCGATCGCCACCCCGTCCACGGTTGGCTGCCAAGGGTGAGGTTCCTCCTGTGGGCAGCTTGCGAAGGCACAATCTGCGTACAGATCCTCGAACTTCTTCGGATGCTGGCCCTTCCACGGTTTGTGCGGGGCCGTGTAGTTGACGGCAAGGAAAAATGGTTCCTGGCTGGCGGATTCTCGTTCGAGGAAGGCATGGGCATCATCGGTGATGGTGTCTGTTAGGTAGGTGGAGGTTTCCTCGCGCTCGCCGTTGCGGTACATCGTGGCACCGGTGTAGGGGCTGCCGCCGCCCTCGAGCCCGTACCAGTGGACGAAGCCCTTGCGCGGTGCATCATTTGCACCCAGATGCCACTTACCGGACAGCCCCATCCGATAGCCGTTATCCGCGAGGACATCGGTGAATATCTGTTGCCCAGCCAAATAGTCTGGGGCCAGGGCGCCCACTTCGACGCCTGTCAGGTAGTCGTGCACGCCGTGCCGGGACGGGATCTGCCCCGTCATCAGGCTCGCCCTGGCAGGGGAGCAGACGGGGGAGACGCAGAAGAAATTTTCCAGCCGCGTGCCTTCTGCCGCCAGCGCGTCCAGGTTTGGCGTGCGGATCTCGTCATTGCCGGCGCAGCCAAGGGCCCACGGCCCCTGATCGTCGCTGAGAATGAAAACGATGTTGGGATATGTTGGTGTGGCAGCTAGCGGGCCGGTCAATGGTGCTCCTTCGCAGGCGGTGGACCACCAGAGTTACCAGTAGATCACGAGAGGAATCAAGACCTATTTAACGTGATTCCACCATTGATGGAAAGCGGTTACCCAGTTAGTCTTGGACGACACCATCGTTCGCCACTGAAAGGTTTGCCATGCCATTGGCGTTCTCCACCCTGGGATGCCCCGGGGATTCCCTTGCCCAGGTCATTGCCACAGCCGACGCTTCCGGCGCCACCGGACTTGAGTTGCGCGCCGCCGATGGTGAGTTCGTCTTTCCCGCCATGACCGCCGCCGCACGTGCTGAGGTTTCCGAGCAGTTGACCGCGGCAGGGCTGACGGTGTTGTCCCTGGCCAGTTACGTGAAGGTTTGCGCGCCGTTGCCCGGCACTCTTCCATCGGACGCCGCCGGTGCTCTCGCCGGGTCCGGCACCAACGATCCGATGCTCGCGGAGCTGCTGGCCGCCGTCGAACTTGCCGCGGACCTTTCCGCAGGGAACGCGCGTGACGGTGCCCAGGTGCGCGTTTTCCCGGGGGCGGACTTGGCTCCATGCATTCCGGGTGAGGAGCCGTCTGCGGCAATGGCGGCCGCCGACTTGCTGGGTGCCCGCCGACTCAACGCCGCAGCCCAGCTGGCATCGGAACGCGGGGTGACCATGTTGCTTGAGACGCATGATTCCCACCCTCGGGCATCGGACATTGCGCGGATACTGGCTCATGTTGACGCTGGTGCGCCGGTCAAGGTCATCTGGGATCTCATGCATCCGTGGCGGCACGATGAAGCTCCTGCACGCACGGCCGAGTTGCTGGAAGATTCCTTGGCGTACGCTCAATACAAGGACGGCGTCCGGAATACTGAGGGTCATGCCGTGACCCTGACGCTGCCTGGGGAGGGTGCACTTCCGCTGGTGGAAATGCAGTCGCTGGCTTCGGGTATTGCAGCTAGGCAAGGAATTGCGGATCCTTGGGTTTCCCTGGAATGGGAGCGTGCCTGGCATCCGGAATTGCCACCGGTCGCTGACGCACTCGCGGCTCTGAAAGGTGTGCTCCTGCCTTGACACCGCTGTAGTCATCAACATGCGCCAACCGGAGACTGTTCATGCAAGTGAGTTGCCCAGGAAGATCCGTCAATGCCAAGTGAAACAAAGTCTCGTCAGCCCAACATCGTAGTCATCATTTCCGACGATCACGGCTACGCCGACCGCTCTATTCTGGGAGTCCAGGCCGATGTTTCCACGCCTGCCCTCGACCGTTTGGCGCAGCAGGGGACCTCCTATAGCGACGCGTATGTCACCGCGCCCATCTGTTCGCCGTCCCGGGCAGGACTGGCCTCGGGCAGCTACCAACAACGGTGGGGAGCCCGATGGTTCACGGATTCAGAGATCAGCCCAGACGGCGTGCCCACCATGGCCGAACTGCTGCGCGGCGAGGGCTACGCCACGGGATACTTCGGCAAGGTCCACTACGGCACGGAAAACCACGGCGATCGCGGAACACCGCCCCGCCACGGCTACGACGAATCGTTTTACGGCCTTGCGGGCGAGTCCATGGGCAGGCTGAACTACCTCCATCACTCGGACACCGCGGTGGACGCGTACGGTGAGGCCGCCTACCCCATGGCCGTCCAGCCCCTGTGGAACGGGGAGGAGCCTCAGGAATTGGAGGGATTCCTCACCGACGCCATTGGCGAGCGGAGCCGGCGGTTTGTCGCGGATCATGCCGACAAGCCCTTCCTGGCGACCGTGGCGTTCAACGCCGTCCACAACTTCTGCTGGCAGCTGCCCGCACAGGAATTGGAGAAGCGCGGACTCCCCGCCTATGAGGACTGGAACCCGGGTGCTGGTGAGTACATTGATTGGTACGACGGCGCCATTAGTCCCCATCTGGAGAACGGGCGCGCGTACTACCTGGCCCAGCTGGAACTGATGGACGCACAGATCGGTCTTATCCTGGACCAGCTCGATGAGCTGGGCCTGGCGGAGAACACGCTTGTCTTCTATCTCACTGACAATGGAGGTTCAACGTGCAATTACGGTGTGAACCTTCCTCTGCGTGGAACCAAATACACCCTCTGGGAAGGCGGCGTCCGCGTACCCTTCATTCTCCGCTGGCCGCAACATATCCAGGCCGGCGCCACCAGCGCCGCGCTCACCAGTTCCATGGACATCCTGCCCACGGCACTGGCCGCGGCAGGGTCCGATCCGGCCCTCTATGCACACAGCGATGGAATCGACCTGGTGACGGCAGCCGGGGGCGACAAGTCAGGCGCCGGGCACCAGACACTGCATTGGGACTGCGGCTGGCAATGGTCGGTGCGGCGGGGCGATTGGAAGCTGAAGTGGGTTGAACCCGGTTCTCCCGTGGCACAAGCTATCAGGGACGTTGAGCACGCCGAACCAGGCTCCGGCTATTTCCTATGTAATCTGGCCGCCGATCCCGCAGAGACCACCAACCTTAAGGATGTGGAGCCCACCGTATTGGCAGAACTCGAGGCCCTGCATGCGGCCTGGGTAGCCGGCGGGCACCGGCAGACATAACGTGATCGAACTGGGCTGCATCCGCTCCCGGCATACCGTGGAGCGGGCCATCCCACAGTTTTCGGACACTGGCACTAAGACAGGTGCGCGTAAATCTCCACCGGTGCCAGGATGCCGGATCGGAAGGCTGCCATGAGATTGGTCAGCGCAGCACCGTCTACGCCCACGGGACCCCTGGAGGCTATGGCTGTTTTCAGGAATTCAATCCCTTCGGCCAGCGGTTTCACCTCTTGGTCCACCTCGAACCCGGCCTGTTCCAGCGCATCGCTATAGGCAAGCGGCGGCTGGACGAACGAGGTGTCCGGTGTTGCCGCCCACGGGAGTGGATATTGCTCAACGTCGCCGCCCATGAGCATGACGTCGTACACGGCCATAATGCCACCGGGCCGCAAGACCCGAGCGGCTTCCGCAAAGACCTTGTCCTTGTTCTGGATGTTCATGCCTACGTGGACCATCAACGCCACATCGAAGGATGCGTCTTCGAAGGGCAGCGCCAGGATACTGCCTTGGCTGAATGTCGCCTGGCCGGACAACCCCGTGCGTTCGGTGAGGGAGCGCGCTGCGGCAACAAATTGCGGGGTCAGGTCAACACCGTGGACGGTGGCACCAAAGTCATGTGCCAGATGACGGGCCACGCCCCCAGTTCCTGAACCGAGATCTATGACGTGGCTGCCGGCGTTGATGCCGGCCCGTGTGGCCACGCGTGTGGTGGCTGCGGCCCCTCCGATGTGCAATTGGTCTGCACCGTGAAGCTCGACGGGCGCAAAGCTCTCGGGATTTCCGCCGTCGGCCCTGATGAGGCCCAGCAACAGCTCTTCAACGTTGCCGCGACTGTAGTGCGCTGCCACTGACTCTTCGGTGCTCATGATGCCTCCACAAATATGGACCCGCATTCAATTGAGGGCACCCGCGCCCGGCGGCGAAACCTCTTTTTGATCCTACTCCGGAAGGGCTGGTGGGGCACGGTGAATTTTTGGCTGCGGCGTTTAAGGAGCGTCGGCGGCGTCGATGATCCTATAGGCGTAGCCTTGCTCGGCTAGGAAACGTTGGCGTTTGGCGGCGAAGTCGGCATCGACCGTGTCGCGGGCAACGAGCGTGTAAAACCGGGCGGTTCTACCGTCTGTCTTCGGGCGCATGAGCCGCCCCAAACGTTGAGCCTCTTCCTGCCGTGAACCAAAGGCGCCGGACACCTGAATGGCCACGGACGCTTCGGGCAGGTCTATGGAGAAGTTGGCCACCTTGGAGACCACCAGTACGGATACCTGGCCGCGGCGGAACTCCTCAAAGAGCCGTTCGCGTTCCTTGACCGAGGTGCTTCCCTTGATGAGTGGTGCGTTGAGCCGGGCGGCAAGCTCATCGAGTTGGTCTATATATTGTCCAATGACGAGAATTTGTTCGCCGGGATGGGCCGCCACGAGTGCCTGCGCAACCACAGCCTTGGCAGGGGAAGTGGCACACAAACGGTACCTCGCGCCGTCGTCCGCGGTGGCATAGGCGAGCCGCTCGGCCCGGGAAAGATCGACACGAACCTCCACACAATCCGCGGGAGCAATGTAGCCCTGCGCCTCGATTTCCTTCCACGGGGCGTCGTACCGTTTGGGGCCGATCAGGGCGAACACCTCACCCTCGCGGCCGTCCTCGCGGACCAGCGTCGCCGTCAGGCCCAAGCGACGGCGGGCCTGGAGATCTGCGGTCATGCGGAAAATAGGGGCGGGCAGCAGATGAACCTCGTCATAGACAAGCAGCCCCCAATCGTTGTCATTGAGCAGCTCAAGGTGTGGGTAGACGCCGTTACGGCGCGTTGTGAGGACCTGGTAGGTGGCAATCGTGACCGGTCGGAGCTCCTTCACGGCACCGGAATATTCGCCAATCTCGGCCTCGGTCAGCGTGGTCCGCTTGAGCAATTCGGCCTTCCACTGACGGGCCGAAAGCGTGTTGGTGACCAGGATCAGGGTGGTGGTTCCCGAGGCGGCCATGGCGGCGGCACCCACAATTGTCTTGCCGGCCCCGCAAGGCAAAACCACCACGCCAGAGCCGCCCGCCCAAAAATTCTCCACGGCCGTGCGCTGGTAATCGCGCAGCGTCCATGTGGCGGCGCCCTCGGTCAGGGCGATCAGGTGCGCCGTGCCGTCGACATAACCGGCCAGATCCTCGGCGGGCCAGCCGGCCTTGAGCAGCAGCTGCTTGAGCTCACCGCGGGCCGAGCCGTGAACAACGGCAGTCAGTGGATCGATCCGGGCCCCCAGGAGCGCGCCCACCTTTTTCGCGTGCGACACCTCGGTCAGGATCAGCTCGTCGTCGCTGCGCAACACCAGGCCGTGCTGCGGATCCTTTTCCAGCCGCAGCCGCCCATAGCGCGCCATGATCTCGACAATGTCTAGCAGCAGTGAGTGTGGCACGGCGTAGCGCGAAAACCTGAGCAAGGTGTCAACCACGTGTTCGGCATCGAGCCCGGCGGCCCGCGCGTTCCACAGTCCCAGCGGCGTAATCCGGTAGCTGTGCATGTGCTCCGGCGCGCGTTCCAGCTCGGCAAAGGCGGCGATGGCATGGCGTGCCTCGGTCGAATCCGGATGCGCCACCTCCAGCAATACCGTCTTGTCGCCCTGCACGATTAAGGGACCGTCAGCCATGCTCTGCCCCCTTCATATCCGGACCCTTCCTGATCGGCTCCGCGGCTTCCGCGCCCATGATGCGATGAATGCTGAACCGTCGCTCGCGCGTGCCGTCCGGAATGCGCGCCCTGAGCATGCCTTCCGCTAGCGAGACGGGCCGCAGCAACGCCCGTTCCACATCGCCCTGCGCATTCACCGAACGCAGCCACACAGTGGTGCCGGCCCGGATAGCCTGCCGCAATTCTTCCATGACCAGCGCCGGGCCCGATTCACCACTGTCCGGTGTTCCCCACGTGGGCTGGCTACGTAGCCGCAAGATCTGGGCTGCGATGTCGGTTTCGTCGGGCCTCTTGGGCGCGGAATGGACGACGCCGGGTCCCGGCTGCTGTGGCTTCCTCGGCTGTGCTTGGGGCAATGGGGGCTGGTGCGCGCCTTGTGCTTTCACGCGCCGGGCCGCCGCTGTAATCAGGTAGTCGAGCGATTGTGGCACAGCTGTGCTGGAATGCTTGCGCAGGAAGTCGCGGATGGAATCGGCCGCCATCCCGGCGGTTATGGCGGATTCAAGAGAGGTTTGGCTGAAGCGGAAGATTGCTGCCGCTCCCTGACCCTCTGGCGTCGCCATGCATTTCAGTAGGGCAGCCACGGCAGGGGAGAGGAAGCCCGGCGCAATCGCGGTCAGGTCCCCTTGAATGACAAAATGCTCGATGGGTTCGGGGAGGAAGTTGGCTAGGGCTGCCGTGACGTCGGCGTCGCTGCCAGTGCCGAGGGTTTGTCCGGGAGCGCTGGGAGCGCCAGCACCCGTGATACCCAGGCGCTCCATCTCCCGCAAAATGTCCGGAATGTGTTCGGCGAGAGCGGCGCCGTGGCGTGGGTGCCGCCAGCAAAGGAGCTCAATGACCGAAGCGACTGTTGGAGCCACCGATTCCGAGCCAGTCAATTCAAGGACGGCCGCGATGGCAAAGCGGCGGAGTGGCCAAGCCTGCGTATTTGGGGTGATTCCCAGCGGCTTCTTGTCCACGATGCGTGTACTGCCCAGCCATGCCCCGCTCAGGTGCAGCCATTGCTCCGACCGGCCCAAGAGGGGCCAGGAGTCCCCGGTGGCCCACCACTGTTGTTCTCCGCTGTGAAAGCGAAGGAGATTGGCCTCGGCCATGAGCTCCAAATAAAAGCACAATAGTGCTTCTTCGATCCCCATGTCCTTTACCAGTTTCCGAACGGTTCGGACTCCTATGGTTCCGCCCCGCAATGAATCAAGGGGAGCGAGGTGGATGTGCTCCATCAGCACGCTCACATGCCGGAGTAGGGATTCCATGGCACTTGCCGCGGCGTTGTCGCGCAGACCCCGGCTTATCGCAATCACGTGAGGCGTGGGTAGTTGGGCCTGAAACGGTCCGGATAAGAAGGCCATTCCGGGATCGGCCAGCACTGGCTTAGCGTCCGGCGCAGAGCCGGCGCCCAAGGTGAGCCCCACGGCGGGGAGGGGCAGGAAGCGGCGGGATCCGGCGTCGTCCGCGGGAAGGGGTGAGGCGATCACCAGGGCAAGCTCGTGGAGCACCGGGAGCCAAGCGCCGCCTTCGGGTACGGGGGATTGCTCAAGCGCTTGGAGTTCCGGGAGGTTCAGGCTATCAAGGGCCAGATTGATGCTGTGCGCGGAGGTGAGTCGGCTGGCTAGGTCGGCGAAATTGGCGACAGGGGGTGTCATGGCATCTGATCGCAGCACGAGGAGGCGCGCCAGCTGGGCATCGGAACGTTGACTCAGATCCTGGGCAAGCTCGGCGAGGGTGCTCATGGACGCGGAGGTTAGAGGCGGCGTCGGGCAGTCACCGAGTGCAGGACGCTGGCGCCCATCATGAGGAATGCCAGTGGCAGGGCAATCATGGAGATCCAGTTAAACCCGGGCCAGGGTGAGCCGCCGGCCCACTTACTGATGAGGACAACAATCAGCGCCACGAGCGCCACCAAGGCCATGACCATGGCTGTGTAATTGAAAATCTGCCAACCGCGGCCTACGGTTTGCGGGGCGGAATAAAGGGGGCTCATGCCATAACGCTAACAGCGGACAGTTTCAGCACAAAGCCGCGGTACTGTGGCCAACACGGTAACCTAGACACTAGTAGAGCTATACGATCTGCCATTGCACGTACCGGCCGCAAGATTCCCGGCCGCGAGTACGGCGAAGAGCAGCCATACGGCAGGATCGTGAATCACGCCAACGACTTTTAAAGGGGTAATGCAAGTGCCAATCGGCAAAGTGAAGTGGTACGACAACGAAAAAGGCTTCGGCATCATCGCAGCAGATGACGGACGCGAAGTATTCCTGCGCGCCAATGCCCTGCCCGCCGACGCCAGCGACATCAAGCCCGGCATGCGCATGGAATTCGGCGTGGCCGATGGCCGCAAGGGTGCCCAGGCCATGGCTGCAAAGATTCTTGACCGCAGCGCATCCGTGGCCAAGGCCAAGCGAATGCCGGCCAGGGACCTGGCTCCGATTGTGCAGGATCTCGTTTCCCTTCTGGAACACTCCATAGGGTCCCTTAACAACGGCAAGTATCCTGACGGTGACGCGAGCAAGATTGCCGCAGCGCTGCGCAAGGTTGCCGACAACTTCGACGCGTAACGGTGCCCATCATGACCGAACTTTCCGGTGAATCAACCGCCCCCTCCGTCTCGACCGACGCAACCGATGCTGGCGAGTCAGAAGCGCAGCGCCCAGGCATTCCGCTCTGGCGGGTGGGCAAGCCCGATTCCTTCCTGGCAGCCGAGGTGTCGGCAGCCCGCAAGGCTGTACTGAGCATCGCTGCGACAGAAGACATTGGCAAGCACGTAGGAGCCCGCAGCGAGGGCGTCCGCTGCGTGACTCACCTCTTTGAGTCCCAGAAGTCCGGGTACCGTGGCTGGGTGTGGTTTGCCACGCTTTCACGTGTTTCGCGTGGGAAAGAGGCGACGGTCAACGAAGTGGGCCTGCTGCCTACCGAGGATTCCGTGTTGGCTCCGGCTTGGGTGCCGTGGTCGGAGCGGGTTCGTCCCGAAGATCAGCAGGAAGCCGATGAAGCCGCCGGTCATGGTGCTCACGGGGAGCCGCACCCGGAGGAGCTGGCGCAGGGCGAGACTGACGACGAGGACGCTTCCGACGACGCAGAGTCCGAGTCCGGCTCTGCCTCCGACGACGAAATGGACCAGCCGCAGGATGGCGAATCGTCCGAGTCCAACCAGCCGACTTTCACAGGTTAACCACCTGAATTGACCAGCTGAACAGTAAGGGCCGCTTCCCCGATGGGGAAGCGGCCCTTACTGTTTTAAGGCTACGTCTTAGATGTTCTCAATCACGTAGTCAATGCACTTGGTCAGTGCGGTGACGTCCTCGGGATCAATCGCCACGAAGGTGGCGATGCGCAGCTGGTTGCGGCCCAGCTTGCGGTAGGGCTCGGTGTCGACGATGCCGTTGGCGCGCAATACCTTGGCCACGGCTGCCGCATCAACGGACTCGTCAAAGTCGATGGTGCAGATGACGTTGGAGCGGTCCTCAGCGTTGACCACGTACGGGCTGGCGACGGCGGATTCCTCGGCCCAGGTGTACAGGCGGCCTGCGGAATCGGCGGTGCGTGACGAGGCAAAGTCAAGGCCGCCGTTGTCGTTGAGCCACTGCACCTGGTTATTCAGGGTCACCAGCGTGGACAGTGCAGGCGTGTTGTACGTCTGGTTAAGCAGCGAGTTGTCAATGGCGGTGTTCAGGTTCAGGAAGTCGGGCACCCAGCGGTTGGAAGCACCAATGCGCTTGGCGCGCTCCAGCGCGGCGGGGGAGAACAGGCCAAGCCACAGGCCGCCGTCGGACGCGAAGTTCTTCTGCGGCGCGAAGTAGTAGACATCGCTCTCGCTCACGTCCACGGCCAGGCCGCCGGCAGCAGAGGTGGCATCGATGAGCACCAGGGCGCCGTCGTCGGCACCGGCAACCCGTTTGACAGGGGCTGCCACGCCCGTGGACGTCTCGTTCTGCGGCCAGGCGTAGGCGTCCACGCCGGCCTCGGCTACGGCCACCGGACGGGTGCCGGGGGCTGAAGTGATGATAGAGGAGGCATCCAGGAACGGGGCGTTGTTCGTGGCCGAGGCAAACTTCGAGCCAAACTCGCCAAAGGAAAGGTGCTGCGCCTTCTTCTCTACGAGGCCAAAGGCCGCAACATCCCAGAATGCGGTGGAGCCACCAACGCCCAAGATGACCTCGTAGTCATCCGGTGCCCCAAAGAACTGCTTCAGTCCGGTGCGAACATCGCCTACAAGGTTCTTTACCGGCGCCTGGCGGTGGGAGGTGCCCAGCAGCTTTGAGCCTGCTTCGGAGAGCGCAGCAACCTGTTCGGGGCGGACCTTGGACGGGCCGGCACCAAAGCGGCCATCAGCAGGACGCAGGTTGGCGGGAATGGTGAGGGGCGTGGATTCGCTCACGGGTTACTCCAAAAATTAAGCGATGGAAGTTTCATTGGTTGCCAAGGGCTGCAGCCAATTCTGCCGTACATTCCGCCGATAGGGGAAAAGTGTCCGTACGGCAAGAAATTTTCTTCGTGCCTGGCTGGTTCTAGTGGATGGTGTGGTTTCCCGGGATCGCGGCAATCAGGCTAACGTAGAGACTAAGGTCTTTGTACCAAAAACTTGCCCAAAAACAGGAGGATGCTCACGTGGCTGACTTGATCGACACGACCGAGATGTATTTGCGGACCATCCTGGAGTTGGAAGAAGAGAACATTGTTGCCCTGCGCGCCCGCATTGCCGAGCGTCTCCACCATTCAGGGCCCACTGTTTCTCAAACCATCGGACGGATGGAACGTGACGGTCTGGTTATCGTCTCAGGCGACCGCCACCTGGAACTAACTCCGGCTGGCCGCGACAAGGCTACCCGCGTCATGCGAAAGCACCGGCTGGCCGAGCGCCTGCTCTCCGACGTTATCGGCCTGGATTGGGCTTACGTACACGAGGAAGCCTGCCGCTGGGAACACGTCATGAGCGAGCGCGTTGAGCAGCGCCTGTTTGACCTGCTCGGCCATCCCAAAGAGTCTCCGTATGGCAACCCGATCCCTGGGCTCGAGGAGCTCGGTGGGCAAATTTCCCCGCTCTTTGCTGCGGGATTGGTCACACTTGTCGACGCCATGACCAGCTACGCGCCGGGCCAGGAAGTTGTCATTCATCGCCTGTCTGAACGTATCCAGGTTGAGCCCGAACTGCTCTTGCAGCTGGATGAAGGCGGACTGCGTCCCGGGGCGCGAATCTCGCTGGAACAAGTGGGAGAGTACATCTCCGTGCGTGTGCCAGGCATCGAAGGAGCACTGGAATTGCCTCCGGAAGTTGCCTCGCATGTGTTCGTCTCCATGAGCTAGCTACTGGCGACTCGCAGTGATAGGCGGCTATTGACAAGACAGGTAACGGAATTATCACGTTTACCGCTTGTGCCGTATAGTAAATATCTAACGCCGTAACCAAAGCGTTACCATTCTGCGACACCGAACCTTGCCTTCGCAAAATGGACAAAAAGAAACAGGCAAGGGCGGGGGAACCACTTTTGGTTGGCCAAATGGCCAGCCTTGGGGTGAAGCCCAAACTCTACGCATCACGTTGAAGTGACGCTTTCCATGGGAAAGCGCCACGGTTTCACGTGTGCCAAGGGTATGGGGCCGGATCGAAAGCTAGACTCTCTGATCCGAATCCGACAGCTAACTTCGCAGGTGATCTATAAGAGAGGCAATTAGTGTCAGAGGTTAATCAGCGGGGACGCCGCAGGGCGTCGTCGTCGGCAACACATGAGCTGTCAGTTCATGCAGGCAGCCGCCGCGAAGCTCTCGCAGCAGAGCGCGCAAGCTCAACCCCCAATCTTTCCGTAGCTCAGATGCTGCGCGCAGGTGCCGCTAGTGGTGCCGGACAAAAAGTTGGCGTGGCTATGGCCGCAACCGGCTTGGTGCTGGCGGTAACCCTGCCTTCCACCCAAGCCGTGGAAGCGCCCAGTATTCAGGCTTCGTCGGTCTCCTCAGTTGAGACTGTTGTCAGCGCAGCGGCCGATGCTCCCATTACTTTCGCCGCCCCCCAGATCGGCAGCTCCCTTAACCCGGATGGCCAGCTCAAGGAAACACTGAAGGTTGAAGCCTCCAATGTCGCCCCGCAGGCCGCCAAGGGAACTCTTTCAGCCCCGCTGAAAAATCTGGTTCCAAGCTCTCCCTTTGGTGATCGCATCAGCCCCATCACGGGCCAGGTTGACGAACACCACACCGGGCAGGACTATGCCATTGCAAGCGGCACCGACGTGCTTGCGGCCGCAGGTGGGACCGTGACGTTCTCGGGCTGGCACACCTACGGTGGTGGCAACCGCGTGGTTGTTGACCACGGTAATGGACTCTCAACGTCCTACAACCACATGAGCAGCAATGCTGTCAAGGTTGGCCAAAAGGTTGAACGTGGCGATCTGGTAGGCTTCAGTGGCTCCACAGGCGCCTCTACCGGCCCCCACCTGCACTTTGAGGTCATCGTCGATGACGAGACCGTCGACCCCCTTGGTTGGCTTTAATTCCTCCACAACCCACTTTTAGTTACGGATAAGTCACAACACCGTGACCTGAACGTGACATTGGGAAAAATCTGTTGTAGATTCGTAATCGCGTCAACTTCGAATCAAGTCGACGCCCATGCGTAGATTGCCTAGCTCTGCCACTGCACATGGTCCGTTCGTATCAATCGTCTGGCAGGGGCGGGGGAACCAATTATCGGTTTGAGCGCCATGCGCGAAGACCTTGGGGTGAAGCCGCGAAGCGTTAGTTCACGCGGAGGAAGAAATTCCTTCGCTGTTCAAATGTGGAGCGGCCGGGTGACTCCCATCCGAATCCGACAGCTTACCTCGCAGGCATTGGGAGAGGAAACCTTCTTGGCTTCAAATATTGCTCTTGGGCGCCACCGCGCCGAGGTTGCTAAGACCAGTCCGATCTCCACCCTCACGAAAGCCGTCAGCTCCAACGTCGGCGGGGTTGGTCGTCAGGCAGCTGTCATCGCAGCGGCATCTGGCTTGGTCTTGACATCCGGCATCGCAGCAAACGCGGCTACTCCCACTGTGGAGCGCGCTTCTGATGGTGCAACCACGCTGAACCTGAACTCGGAATTTGCTTCCGCGATCACTGCAGCGTCCACGGTGAAGATTTCTTTCGCTACCCCCGCAATCACCTCCACCCCGGCTCCTGTTGTTGAGGCACCGGTAGTTGTAGAGGCCCAGAGCAGCGACGTTGTTCCCGCCGCAGAAGTTGCCGCACCGGCAGCAGAAGCAGAAGTAGCAGTAGCCGCAGCTCCGACAGTAACCACCAGCACCCCTGAGGTCACCAAGCCTGCAGTTGCAAGTGGCATCGGCGCCAAAATCGCCAGCGCTGCCTTGTCTCAGATTGGCGTTGCCCAGGATTGCACCGCACTTGCCAGCAACTCCTTGGCCGCCGCTGGAATTAACTTCCACGACTGGCCCGCTGGCTACCTGAGCCTTGGCCGCACGGTTTCCGCCGGCGAAGCTCAGCCCGGTGACTTGATCTACTACGCAGATGGCGGCATGGGCATGGCTCACATCGCTGTTTACATTGGCAACGGCCAGGCCGTACACGGTGGATGGGGTGGCGGCATGACCGCTGTCTTCTCCGCCAACGTCGGTTCAGGTCCCGTTTTCATTGCAATGGGTCACTAAGAACTTTTTTGCCAAATAAACCCCGTCTTCGGACGGGGTTTATTTATTTAATCTCTACACCACGGACAAAGCCTGAATTCCAGCGTTCGCACCTCACGCCTCTCCACGTCCGAGAGATAGCATGGCAATCATGACAACTCTCGAGGGAACCCCATGCAGGCCATAGTCTTGGCGGGTGGATTGTCTCGCAGGCTCGGCGGTGTACCCAAGGCGGGGCTTTTGCTGGACGGACAAACGCTTCTGGCTCGAACCGTTGATGCGGCCGCAGGCTTTCTTGCTGCTGGGCCTGCCACATCCATTGGTGAGGGGAGTCGCCCAGCCCGCGTCGTCGTCGTGGGTCCTGTTGAGAGTATTGCCGGGTGGCTAGCTTCTGCCAAGAGCGGCGCAGTTACCGTGGCCGTGCAGGAGGACCCGCCATTTGCGGGTCCGGCCGCGGGTATTGCTGCCGGCCTGTCTGCCGTAGCTGGGGACGCCGGCTACGTGCTTGTCCTTGCTTGCGACATGCCGCACGCCGGTGCCATAGTTCAACTCCTCTCGCCCAAACTGGCCAGCTGCGCGCCGGGGGAGGGTGTCATGGCTGTTGCGGATGGTCGGAAACAACCGCTGGCTGCCATCTATCCACTCGCGGCTCTGCGTAAGGCGGTGGTTGCGGCGCGTGCGGCGCACCGGCTGGAAAATGCATCTGTTTTCTCCTTGATTGCTAATGTGAACATCAAGGAATGTGCCGTGCCATCAAGGCTCGCGGCCGATATCGACACCTGGGCGGATGCCCGCGCGCAAGGCATAGGCGCGGGGACGGCTTACGCGGAAGGGCAGCAATTGGAAAATCACGACGAGGCTCTGCAGGCCTGGACAAAGAAACTCCTTGAGGCCTTTGAAATTGCAGACATTGAAGTCGACGTGGACGCAGTGCTGAACCTTGCGGGCGTGGCCGCGCATTCGATCGTGCGTCCGGCTGCTCCCCTAACCACGTTTGTCGCCGGACTTGCCGCCGGACTTGCCGCTGGAACGGGACAGGCCAGCGAGGCTGCCGCCATGGCCGCGGCGTTGGGCATGGCCAAGAAACTGGCAGCGGCGGAGGCCGTAGTAGAGCCGGCGGCAGCCGTGCCTTCGGCTGCACCGGATACGCAAACCTCCGCCGGGAACTAAAGAATTTATGGTGACCGCCGTCAGCATGGGCCCGGCCGAGGAGTCAGGAGCCGCGAAGGCGCTTCCTGACACCGCCGAGGTCCGGAGTCTTCCCCACACGTGGGAGGAGGCGCGGGAGCGTGCCTGGGATGTGGCGCTGCCGCTGCCGGCGCATGTAGTCCCACTGGCGACGGCACTGGGACGGATCCTTGCCGAGGATGTGTTTACGCGCCACGCCATGCCCCACTACGCGTCCTCGGCCATGGACGGTTGGGCCGTTGCGGGCAGTCCGCCCTGGATTCTGGCGGAACCGGGCGCGAAGCTTTCTCCGGGACAGGCCGTCCCCATCGTTACCGGTGGGCTCATTCCACCAGGCGCGAAGTCTGTTCTGCGCAGCGAATCCGGCCTTATTTCCAAGGACGACGACGGCTTGCCGGTCTTGGTTCTTGGCGGAACCGCCCGGCCGGGGGAACCGAAAAACGGTCAGCACATTCGTCCGGCCGGTCAGGAAGCGGCTCTGGATGAATTGTTGATCAAGGCAGGCACCGTCCTTAACCCCGCCCATATTTCGTTGGCCGCGCTGGGTGCCATGGACGAGCTTGCCGTTCTGGGCAAGCCCGCCGTGAAGTTGGTCTTGACCGGCGATGAGGTTGTGGCCACGGGCATTCCGGCGCCCGGATTTGTCCGTGACGCGTTTTCGCCGCAGCTCGGTTCGGTCGTGGCCATGCTTGGGGGAGCGGTGGTGGGGCTGCAACGCGCCGCCGACAACCTCGTCTCCATGCTTGATGCCCTGGCCGATGACGGTGATGATCCCGCGGACGTCATCATTACCACGGGCGCGACCGGCAACTCGAGTGCCGACTTCCTGCGCGAGGCCATCACCGCCATGGGTGGCACTCTCCACATTTCACACATTGCCGTGCGCCCGGGTCATCCCACCTTGCTGGCGGAGCTCCCCGACGGCCGCTTCATTCTGGGCCTGCCCGGCAATCCGTTGGCGGCGATCGTGGGGCTCATAACAGTTGGCGCCCCGCTGCTCGCCAGACTGGGCAGCCTGCCCCGCCCCGCCACAACGGAGGTGGCCTGCGGTGGTCCCATCAAGGAATATCACGGTCCCACGCGCATCATGCCCTACAGGCTGGTCTATGGGCTGGCATCACCTTGCGCGTACACCGATGCCGCCATGATGCGCGGCCTGGCAGCGGCCGACGGCGTCATGGTCGTCCCGCCGCACGGCGCGAAAATGGGGGAATCACTCACAGCCATGCCTCTGCCATGGATGTAGACGCACGAGTCAGCAGATAAGGTCGGTTTGAGCACTCAGAACGACCTTATCTGCCAACTGACCAGCGGGTCTAGGCCACGGGCTCCAAACGGATCACCACGGACTTCGAGGTGGGTGTGCCGCTGATGTCTGCCGTGGAGTCAAGTGGCACCAGGACATTGGTTTCGGGGTAGTAGGCGGCCGCACAACCTACGGGCGTTGAGTAGGCCACGACGCGGAAGTCGGGTGCGCGGCGGTCCACTCCGTCCTTCCATTCGGAAACCAGATCGACCATGGTGCCGTCGGCAATGCCGAAATTGTCAAGGTCCGTTCGGTTCACGAACACCACGCGTCGGCCGTTCTTGATGCCGCGGTACCGATCATCCTTGCCATAGATCGTGGTGTTGTATTGATCGTGCGAGCGCAAGGTTTGCAGGAGCAGCCGGCCTGCCGGAACCTTGGGATATTCAAGGAGGTTGGCCGTGAAATGTGCCAGCCCCGAGGCTGTGGAAAACGACCTTGAATCGCGCGGGCCATGCGGCAAGACAAATCCGCCGGGCTTGTCAATCTTCGCTTCAAAGTCCTCGAAACCTGGAACCACCGCAGCAATATGGGAACGAATCCTGCTGTAATCGCCGGCCAACGCGGTCCAGTCGGCAACCGGAGCACCTGGGCGGGTGCCGCCGTCGTCCGTTTCAAAGAGCAGCTTGGCCAGGCGGGTCACAATGGCCACCTCGGACAACAAATTACTCGAGGCCGGGGCCAGCCGTCCGCGTGAGGCATGGACGGCGCTCATGGAATCCTCCACAGTGACACGCTGATCGCCGCTGGCCTGAGCATCGCGCTCCGTGCGGCCAAGGGTGGGGAGGATCAGTGCCTGACGGCCCGTGACCAGATGCGATTTGTTCAGTTTCGTGGAGATCTGCGCCGTAAGGGAGAGATTGTTCAGCGCGGCCTCCGTAACCTCGGAGTCCGGTGTGGCGCGCACAAAGTTGCCACCCATGCCAAGGAAGACGCCAGCCTTTCCATCACGCATCGCCTGAATGGCCGCGACAGTATCGAAGCCGTGCGGGCGCGGGGAGGCAAAGGAAAACTCACGATCAAGGGCGTCATGGAACGCGGCGGGCATGCGTTCGAAGATGCCCATGGTGCGATCGCCTTGGACGTTGGAGTGGCCGCGAACGGGGCACACGCCAGCGCCGGGCTTGCCAATATTGCCCTGTAGGAGCAGCACATTGACAACGTCGCGGAGCGTGGAAACGGAGTGTTTATGCTGCGTCAGGCCCATGGCCCAACAAACAACTGTGGCCTTGGACGCCACGAGCTTCGCGCCGGTGCTGCGGATCTGAGCCTCGGTGAGCCCAGTGGCAATGACAATTTCCTCCCACGTGACCGCCTCAAGCTGCGCCAAATACTCGCCGAGGCCTGTCGTGTGGGACTCGATGAAGGCAGTATCAAACACGCGGCCGGCATGGGCGGATCCTGGACGGCGTTGTTCCTCGAGCAGGAACTTGCCCAAACCCTGGAACAGCGCCTGGTCGCCGCCGAGCTTGATCTGCAGGAAGTCGTCGGCCAATGCCGTGCCGCCGCCCACCATGCCGCGCACGGTCTGCGGGTTCTCAAAACGCATCAGCCCGGCCTCGGGGAGCGGATTGATGGCAACGATCACGGCACCGTTCTTCTTGGCTCTCTCCAGCGCGCTGAGCATGCGCGGGTGGTTCGTGCCAGGGTTCTGTCCCGCGATCAGGATGAGCTCAGCATGGTGAATGTCGTCAAGGGAGACAGAGCCCTTGCCGATGCCGATGGTCTCAGTCAGCGCGGATCCACTCGACTCATGGCACATATTGGAGCAGTCGGGCAGGTTGTTGGTGCCGAGCCCGCGCACCAGGAGCTGGTACAGGAACGCCGCCTCGTTGGAGGTGCGCCCGGAGGTGTAGAAAATGGCTTCGTTGGGGTCCTTCAGCGCCAGCAGTTCATCAGCCAGGATGCCCAGCGCGCGATCCCAGGAGACTGGGACGTAGTAATCGCTACCCTCGGCAAGGAACATGGGATCCGTCAACCGCCCCTGCTGCCCCAGTCGGTAATCGTCCCAACCGCGGAGCCCGCTGACGCTGTTTTCGGCAAAGAACGACGGCGGCACGCGTCGCTTGGTGGCTTCCTCGGCTACCGCCTTGGCCCCGTTCTCGCAGAACTCAGCCTTGTGGCGTTTCTCTTCTTCTGGCCAGGCACAGCCGGGGCAATCGAAACCATCTTTTTGATTGATCTGCAGCAAGGCCTGTGCCGAGCGGACAACGCCCATCTGATTGAAGGAGACCTCCAAAGCGTGCACAACGCCGGGAATGCCCACGGCAGTTTTCTTCACCGGTCCAACGGAAAGTTGGCTCTCATCAATGTTTTCGCGGGGCGCCTTGCCAGCCATGATCGTTCCCTTCAGCGTGAAGCATCTAGTCTGATCCTAGACGTATTGCTTCTTTTGGAGGATTGCATGGGACGACTGGTCCAACGGGTTAAAGCTACAAAGATTGATATCGCAGGGGCGCGCCGGGTGGTGCGTGAGGAAGCGCTGGCCGTGGAAGAGCCGCTGGAAATCCGGCTGGGGCACGAATCCTTTAGCGTCACGATGCGGACACCTGGCGACGATTTTGATTTGGTGGCAGGATTCCTGCTGTCCGAGGGCATCATCCACGAGCCTGAGCAGCTGATTTCCCTCCGCTTCTGTGCCGGAGAGGACGAGAACGGTAGGCAGACCTTTAACGTGGTTGAGGCGCAGCTGCGTCCCGATGTCACGCCGCCAGCGCCCGCTGCGCAACGGCACGTCACCACATCAAGCGCGTGCGGAATTTGCGGGACCGCCTCCATCGATGCCGTGCACAAGTCCTCGCACTTCTCAATCACCGCCGCAGCGGAGCAACCGATGATCGAGGCCGCCGTCCTTGCGGCACTGCCCGGTATCCTGCTCGAACAGCAGAAGCTCTTTGAAAAGACCGGCGGCGTCCATGCGGCAGGCCTGTTCACTCCCGCCGGGGAACTGTTAATACTGCGCGAGGACGTTGGACGGCACAACGCCGTGGACAAGGTCCTCGGATCCGCATTCCGTGAGAAGCAACTTCCCCTATCCACAACTGTCCTGCAGGTCTCCGGAAGGGCGTCGTTTGAGCTCGTTCAAAAGGCCGCGATGGCAGGGGTGCCGATCCTCGCGGCCGTAAGTGCGCCGTCGTCCCTGGCTGTTGAGCTTGCCCACAGTACCGGTGTCACGCTGGTGGGCTTCAGCCGTGGGAACACCATGAATGTGTACACACACGCAGGAAGGGTTGGCTAGTCGCCGGACTCGGCATACTGGCGAATCTCACCGACTGAAGGGGTGATGGTCAAGCCGACGGCGTCCGGGCGGAGCCCTTCTTCCTCCGCTCCCTCAGCGAAGACATAGTAGGCCACAGAGATGCTGCCCCTGGTGTCGCCCGAAGCAGCAGCGAAGGTGCGCAGCGAATCGTCCAAGACCGTTTGCAGATCGGCGTCGGTGGACGCCGTGATGCGCACATTGATGCGGGTGCTCACACCTGCGCTGTTGTTGTATTCCGTGGCTGTGGAGACCACCCCGGGAACTTTGCCAAGGGCCTCATCCATATCCTTGGCAAATGACGCGCCACCACCGCAGCTGGCCAGAAGCATTGCAAAGAGTCCCATAAGAAGAACCATACTTAGTCTGCGGGTCATCATGTCCATTCCTGGTTACTTGCGGCCAACGGGAACATCCACACCGGTGACCCTGGACGGGTCGTCGCTGAGGAAGACTCTCATGGACGGGTCTTGTTCGTACTGCGCTATCTCAGGGTACTTGTCCGTGTTGGCCAGATCGGCCCTGTAGCTGTCCGTTGCATGATTGCCCACAACGTCCCTGACATCCTGGACCAGATTGCCCAGCGGTGAGGGCGCGTAATGCAGAATGTTTCCCAGCGTGTCACGAGGCGGGTCGTCCATGGTGACAACGCTGACGTTGCTGGATGCACCCGGCATCGTGAGGTTGGTGTCCAGCCCGCCCAGGTCCAGTTTCGGGACAAGATCGCCCCCATGTTGGGCCGCCAAGACGCTGATTCGCGGGTCAACATTGCTCATGTCGATGGGAGAGCCAACCGTCATGATGTTGGTGACGTTGTACCTGGACAGGAACTCCTGATCTGAGCCCAGTTGCACCGCCAACATGCCGCCTTGGCTGTGCCCGGCCAGCATGACAGGTGCGTCCGCCGGGATGCCGGCCCGTTCCATGGCAAGGACAATATCGCGTTGGGCCGTGGTGGACTGTCCGGCTACGAGCATGATGTTGCTGGTCAAATCACGGGCCTGGCCGCTGCCGTTGGGAACCCATTGCTCCGTTCCTGGGATGTTGACGATATAGGCAAATGTGCCGTCGGCTTGTTCCACCTTGACGATCCGAATGTCGCCGTTTTCGGTGCCCGGCACGTGGCCCATGGCATAGGCGTCCTCGACGCTGCCGAAGATCGCACTGGCGGAGGTGGGTAGCTGCAAAGGGTTGTCAGAGCCACGGGTGATCGCTTGAGGTTCGCCCGCGTAAGGAGTCCCGTCGTCGAAAATGTGGGGGTTGATGAGCCCGCCGGTAGACGCCACAATGAGCTGGTTGAGTCCGGTACCGCCTGTGAGTACGAGCTGAGACAGTAAACCCGCTACCGAGGGAGGGTTGCCGGAGAGAACATCGACACCCATTTTCCCCAGGTGGGCCAGATTGGAGAGGAACGATCCGCCGGCTTGCTCAATGTTCCCCTTGATGACGCCGCCAAGCCATTCAAAGCCGTCGCCGATGCCGTCGACAACACCGTCAAGCACATTGCCCGCGCCCTCCGTGAAGTCGTCCCACAGGTCCTTGCCAGCGTCGAGCAGCTCGCCGAGGAATCCGCCGCCGTCATCGACGGCACTGGTGCGTTCCTGCTCGGCGATATTGCGCAGAACCACGTGGGCTATGTCTTCGAGGGCCCGGGCAGTGTTGTGCAGGCGGGTCCGGTTACCCGGCCACTGGGCGCGGAACTGCTGGCTGTCCGGCCCTTGCCACCCGGTGCGGGCAACCGTCTGGCTCAACTGTCCGCTGGTCTGTTCAAGTTGATGAGCGGAGTTTTTGAGAAGTTTGACCAGTTCGCGGCAGTCCTGAGGATCAAGGCCTTGAATTCCGAGGCTCATTGCGCACCGTCCTTCTCGGGCTCGGTCTTCTCAGGCTCTGTCTTCTCGGGCGCAGCCTTCTCGGCGGCGGCCAAGGCTTCATGCGCGCCGACAACAGCGAACACCAGTTCATTGGCGATATGCCCGGCAGGCACTTCGGTCAGGTGCAGCTCCGGGGTATCACTGGCTGTGGTTGTCACCGAATACAGGTGCTCGTCTTTCACCGACCACATTCCGGCCCACACGCGGGACGGCTGCCCGGCGGTCGAGGTGACGACGCTGAGGGTGACGTTGGCGTCCTCGTCGTGGACAAGGCTTGCCGCCGGTTCCGGTAGATTGTCTGGATCCGCTCCGGCGCTGACTACCGCGGCCGGTTGCTGACCCATGGGGGCTGCCGTGGCGGCGGCTCGCAGAAGATCTAGGGGTGGCAGCAGCCTGGCCGTTGCACCCCAGACATTTTCCTCGTCGAACAAGGTGACCTCGACGCTGTCTTCGCTGCCGGTGATCACCGTGGATTCGCCGTCGCGCTCGGAAAGGTGCCGCTGGTGGACGGCCAGGCCGCGCCCTGCTCGCAGTCCCAAAACGCTGGTGGTGCTGACGTCGTTGAAGGTTGCGCGTGCCGTAACAGTGATGGGGGCGGTCAGAAGAAGTGCGACGGCGCCAGTCCACTGCCGCTTGACCTCGCCGACCGCCGGGGACATCTCGAGTTTGCTCAGTTCGGCCCAGCCCGCGGCCGCGGCTGCCTCATCCAAGGGAGCAGGCTGTTCCGAACCTGCCGCTTCTTGGAGTCCCAAGGTGGCACTGGTCGATTCGCACATTAGCTGCCATGCAGCGGTGCTGAGTTGGACGCGCCGCAAAACGATCGGACGCGGTGCTGCTGCTGGTTCGCTCATGTGGTTCCCCCGGTGCAAGGTCGGACCCGATGTGGATCAACTTTGCACCACGCTACGTCACCACTGAGCGGCTGGCGATGGGGTGGGCTCCCCATTCATGTGCCATCTCGTTCCAGCCGATTCCATGCCCGCCTCAGGCACCTTCGCGACTTCCCCGACATTCTGTGTGGCAGTTGTTGGACGAAAACGGAGCGGGAGAGCGCTATCCGGTCCAACAACTGCGACATAGATCCAAAAGTGGAAGGGAAGGGCTAGATCTCGTGGAGGAGGCGGCGCACAAATGCCTGAGTGCGTTCTTCCTTCGGGCTGCGCAATACCTGGCTTGCCGGGCCACGTTCAACGACCACGCCGCCGTCCATGAAGACCACCTCGTCGGCCGTCTGACGCGCAAAGGCAAGTTCATGGGTCACGATCACCATGGTCCAGCCTTCATCGGCAAGTTCCTTGATGACGGCAAGGACATCGTCAACTAGTTCGGGGTCCAGCGCCGAGGTTGGCTCGTCGAAGAGCAACAGCTGCGGCCGCAACGCCAGCGCACGCACAATGCCAACGCGCTGTTGCTGACCCCCGGAAAGCTCAAAGGGGTAGGCATCCTTCTTTTCCAGCAAACCAACACGAGCTAGCAGCTTTTCAGCCTCAGCGACGGCCTCGGCCCGCGGCCGTTTTTGCACCTGTACCGGGCCCTCGATGACATTTTGCAGGACAGTCTTGTGGGGAAAGAGATTGTAGTGCTGGAACACCATGGCGCTACGATCGCGCAACGCGGCAAGCTGCGCGGCGCGGGCCTTCTTGGACAGCTGGGGGGCATCGAAATCCACGGTGAGGGCTTGGTCCATTCCGCGGGCCTTTTCTACGGAGGCACCCACCGTGACCGATCCGGCGTCGGGTATTTCAAGGCCATTGAGGGAACGCAGGATGGTGGTCTTGCCGGAACCCGACGGGCCGATCAGGGCAACAACCTTGCCGCGGGGCACATCCAGGTCAATACCGCGCAACACGGTATTGGCGCCGAAGGCCTTGGTCAGGCCGCGAACCTGCAGAACTGACTCAGTGGGCGACATAGCGGTCCAACCTCTTTTCCACACGGGTTTGGGCAGTGGACAAAATCAGGCAGATGACCCAGTAGATCAGGGCCGCCTCAAGGTAGAGCAACATGAACTCCTGGCTGAACGCTGCAACCTGTTGGGCAACACGGAACATCTCCGTAACAAGGATCAGGGAGGCCAGGGAAGTGTCCTTGACCAGTGAGATGAAGGTGTTGGACAGCGGCGGGACGGACACCCGGGCGGCCTGGGGCAGGATGATCCGCAGCAACGTCTGATTGCGTGACATCCCGATCATGTGGCCGGCCTCCCACTGGCCCTGGGGCACCGAGAGGATGGCAGCACGGATGACCTCGGCCGCGTAGCCGCCCACATTCAGGGAAAAGGCGATGATGGCGCTGGGCCAGGGATCGATCTTCACGCCGATGGCCGGAAGCCCGTAGAAGATCACGAACAACTGCACCAGCAGGGGCGTGCCGCGGATGAGCGAGATATAAACCCGCCCCACGCCGTTGGCCAGCTTGTTGGAACTGATGCGCATCATCGCGATGAGCAGCGCAATCACCAACCCCAGCGCAAAGGACGCCAGCGCCAGTGGGATGGTTCCCTTGACCGCGCCTAAGAGCAGCGGGCCAAGGGAACTCCAAAAAAGATCAAAGTCCATGGCTGAACTCTAACGCGCACTCACCGTGCCGGTCGGCTTGCCCACCGAGCCGCGCCGGGCTACTTGCTGAAGTCTTCGCCAAAGTACTTTTCACTCAGGGTAGTCAGCGTGCCGTCGGCAGAGAGATCTTTTAGTGCTGCGTTCACGGCATCGTTCAGGGCGGTGGATCCCTTGCGGAAGGCGAAGGAAGAATCGGAGGATTCCTCGGTGGTGGCGGCGATCTTCAACCCTGAGTTGGGCGTCGTGTTCAGGTAGTCCAGAACAGTGAGCTTGTCATTGACAATGGCGTCAACACGACCGTCCTTGAGCAGCGAAACGGACTGTGCCCACCCCTCCACCGACTCAACATTGGCCCCGTTGTCCTTGGCCAGGACGTACCAGTTGCTGGTCAGGGACTGCGCAGTCGTTTTGCCCTTGAGATCGGCGACGCTGGAGATCTCGGTGTTGTCATCCTTGGTCACAACCACCCCACGCGACACCGTGTACGGGGTGGACAGTTCATACTTTTCCTGGCGGGTGGGGTTAACCGTCACCTGGTTGGCGATCGCATCAAAACGCTTGGCTTCCAGCCCGGCAAAGATGGAATCGAACTGCGTTTCCTCGAACTTGGCCTTGACGCCCAGCTTTTCCGCAACGGCCTTGGCCACGTCCACGTCATAACCGGTGAGCTCACCCGCGCCACCTTCGTGGAAGGTAAACGGCTTGTAGGTTCCTTCGGTGGCAAAGACAATTTCGCCGGCATCCTTCACACTGCTCAAGGAAGTGTCGCCACCGGCGGACGAAGTTCCATCCCCAGCGCCGCCACCGCATGCCGCGAGGACTAATGATGTTGCGGCCAACAAGCCAACGAGTCCAAAGCTGCGACGATTCATAACTGTGTGTTCCTTTGCTGTGAAGGATCGCCCCAAGGGAGGAAATCCACTAAGCCGCGAAGAGTTCAGGCCGCGGCAGTCCATTACTGGACGCTACCACTGGCCAACTCGAATACCAGCCCAAATATTTCCCACTATTGCGCAAATATGAAGCATGTGAATTGACCCACTCGGCAACGAAGAAGTAGCGGTGAGATGACGGCGTCGGTGGCGGCAGCCCCGGCGTCGTCCTTTTCCGGGTTCAGGCGTGCGCATTAGCAAGGCCTGCAGCGGAATTGCCGCCAAAGGAATTCCCACGGCCGGGCCGGGCGTTTAGGCTTATAGCTTGCCCTCTTAATGAGTAAGGAATACACGCATGAGTATGGAAGGCGCGGCCTGGAGCTCACTTTGGAGCACCATGCGCTCGGACAAATCCAACGACGGCATCTCCAAGGACACCCTGCGCCGCACGGTCCTTTTTGCCAAGCCCTACAGTCGAAAACTACTAGTCTTCGTGGCGCTTTCGGTGGCCTCCGCGGCATTGGCCGTGGCCACTCCGGTCCTGGCCGGGCAGGTCGTGAATGCGATTGTTGCGCAGTCGGCCGTTGACGTTGTGGTGCGCCTTGCCGTGCTGATCGCAGTGGTTGCCGTGCTCGACGCCGGGCTGTCGCTGGTGATCCGCTGGATCTCGGCAAACCTTGGCGAAGGCGTGATTCTGGATCTGCGTACCGCTGTTTTTGATCACGTGCAGCGCATGCCGATCGCGTTTTTCACCAGAACCCGCACGGGTGCCCTGGTCAGCCGGCTCAACAATGACGTCATTGGTGCGCAGCAGGCGTTTAGCGGCACGCTCTCGGGCATCGTTTCCAACTCCGTCCAGCTCATTTTGACGCTGATCGTCATGCTCAACACCTCCTGGCTTGTGACGCTGTTGGCCCTGGTGCTGCTGCCGATCTTCCTCATGCCGGCCCGCCGCTTTGGCCGCCGGCTGGCCGGCCTGCGCCGGGAGGCCGCGGACCTCAATGCCGATATGAGCACACAGATGACCGAGCGTTTCTCGGCTCCCGGCGCCACCTTGGTCAAGCTCTTTGGTCGCCCTGCCGAGGAATCTCGCGAGTTTTCCTCCCGCGCCAGCCGGGTCCGGGATATTGGTGTCCGCACGGCCATCATGCAGTTCGTGTTTTTCACGGCCCTCATGCTCGTTTCCTCGCTGGCGCTGGCGCTCGTGTATGGCCTCGGCGGAACGCTTGCCATAGACGGCACGCTTAACGCGGGCGACGTCGTGGTGCTGGCACTTCTGTTGACCCGCCTTTACGCCCCGCTCACCGCCCTGGCCAACGCCCGCGTGGACATCATGAGTGCCTTGGTTTCCTTTGATCGCGTGTTTGAGATTCTGGATCTCAAGCCGCTGATCGCCGAGAAGTCCAGCACCGTTGCGCTGCCTCCCGGGCCGTTGGCCGTTGAGTTCAACGACGTTAAGTTTGCCTACCCCTCGGCCGACAAGGTCTCCGTTGCCTCGCTCGAGGACGTTGCCGTGCTGGATAACCGCGGCGGCGAGGACGTCCTGCACGGGATTTCCTTCCGTGCCGAACCCGGCCAGACCATCGCCTTGGTTGGTTCTTCCGGTGCCGGAAAGTCCACCATTGCCCAGCTACTTTCCCGGCTGTACGACGTCGATTCCGGCACCGTGCGTTTGGGTGGCGTGGACGTCCGCGACTTGTCCTTCGATGGGCTCCGTGCAGGCGTTGGCATGGTCACCCAAGACGGTCACCTATTCCACGAAACGATCCGCTCCAATCTGCGCCTGGCCAAGCCCACAGCAACAGATGGGGAGATCTGGGATGTGCTGCAACGCGCCCGGCTTGAGGACTTTGCCCGGGCCCTGCCCGACGGGCTGGACACTGTGGTGGGTGAGCGCGGCTACCGGCTTTCCGGTGGCGAACGCCAGCGCCTGACCATTGCCCGCTTGCTGTTGGTTCAGCCCGCCGTGGTGATCCTGGATGAGGCCACCGCGGCCCTCGACTCAACGAACGAGGCTGCCGTTCAGGCTGCGCTCGGCGAGGCGCTGGAAGGCCGAACAGCTCTCGTCATTGCCCACCGATTGTCCACGATCCGCTCGGCAGATGTCATTCTGGTGCTCGAAGCCGGACGCATTGTGGAACGCGGAACACACGAAGAACTGATTGTTCGTGGCGGGCGCTATGCCGAACTTCACGACACCCAGTTCGCCCAGGCAGTTGCGGCTGTGACGGAGGCAGAGGACGTTTAGCCGCCGGTGGTGCAGCTCCGAATCAGTTGCTCAGGCGGGGGAGGACGTACTCGGTCAGCAGCGGGGCGAGATCGTTGTGTTCGGCCGCCCGCGAGATGTCCATCCAGCGCAACTCGGCGATTTCCGCCGTCGGGCGTATTGACGCGGCATCCCAGATGCCCGGGGCGGTGAAAACCGTGGCCTCGATGTCCGTGTTGGATTCATTGGCAGCCGTTCCCGTCCAGACGCCGAGGAGTTCCAGATCGGCGGGGGCAATGGTGATGCCAACTTCTTCTGACAATTCGCGGGCACCGGCCTCGGCTGCGCTCTCGCCAACCTCCGGCTTGCCACCGGGATGCATGAACTTGGTGGTGCCGGACTTTCGGACGGTCAGTAGCCGGCCGGCGGGATCGTAGATGCAGACGGCTGACACTTTGAGAACTGTTTTCACGCTCTTGATCCTAGCGAAGACTTCGTGAATGAAGATTCAGGCGGCGCGTGGGGCGAACATGATGACGCTGACGCCCAGCAACGCGATGAGCGCGCCGATGACGTCCCAGCGGTCGGGGCTGAACTTGTCGAAAATCATGGCCCAAATCAAGGATCCGGCAATGAAAACGCCGCCGTATGCGGCCAAGACCCGGCCAAAGTTGGCATCGGCCTGCATGGCGGCGATGAACCCGTAGGCTCCGAGGACCACGACGCCGAGGCCTGCCCACCACCACGACTTGTCCTCACGCACCGCCTGCCATACCAGCCAGGCACCGCCAATCTCAGCCACGGCGGCCAGCACAAAGAGCACAACGGTTCGCAAGATTGTCATGGTTACCTAGTCCCCACCATTATTGGCCCAGGGGCCGCGAAGACCGGCGGCCATCCACGCAGAGAAACAACAGGGCCAGCAGGATAGGGCCGTAGGTCAAGAGCGCCGACCAGCCAAGTGTCTCGCCCAGATACACCGAAACGCCCACCAGTAACACCGGCTCGACGTACCCCAGCAAGCCAAATAGCGACAGGGGGAGCCACTTGCTCGCCAATAGGTACAAGGCCATGGCAACGCCGCCCAGCACACCGATGGACAAGGCGCCCCAAATACCCTCGTTGCTGACCGCGGCATGGGAGCCACCGGCGGCAACTCCGTGCGGACCCGCAAGAATGAAGTAGATCCCTAACGGAAGCAGGACCAGCAGTTCACCGGCAAACGCGGCAAGGTTGTCAAAGCCGATCTTGCGCCGCAGCACAAAGTAAATGGGATAGCCCAGACACACCACCAGGGTGGGCCACGCCAGACCTCCGGCCGCAAACGCCTCGTGCGCCACACCCAGCGCCGCGGCACCGACGGCAAGTTTCCGCAGGACGCTGAGCCTTTCGGCAAAGAACAGCCGCCCCGCCAGCACCATGCTCAGCGGCAGCAGGAAGTAGCCGAAGGACACCGACAAGGCCATGTTGTGCAGCGGCGCCCACATGAACAACCACAGTTGCACGCCCACCAGTGCGGCAGCCAGTACGCCCAGCGCAAGGAGGGATGGCCGACGTCGAACCCTCACCGAAAGCGCGCGGGCTTCGGCACGAGCCCAGGGCAGGAACGGCAGGATGCAGGCGAGTGTTGCGAGGGTCAGGACCACCCGCCAGCCGAAGATTTCTTCCGCACCCCAACCGGGCAGGAGTCCGGCGATGAGGAAAATGACGGCGAACAGCAAAGATGCGCTCAGGGAGACTATGACGCCGCGCCCGGCCGTGTGGGATGCTGCGGGCAACGAAACGGGGCCAGTGCTAGAGGTCATGGCCATTTCCTTGCTGATTGAAAGAGTGCCCCCGCCGGGGATCGAACCCGGATCTGCCCTTTAGGAGAGGGCTGTCTTATCCATTGGACTACAGAGGCGCGTCACCAAGCCTAGCGGAACAGGCAGGCAAGCAAAAAACGAACGGCGGCCGGGCGCCCGGGGAGGCGCCGTGGCTGTCCGCTAGGCCTGGCTGGGAGCGGACTTTTTCTTCCGCCCAAGGAACAAGGCCGCGCCGATGCTGGCCAGGGTCAAAATCAGCAGCAGCCAGCTGGCGCTGACCAGTGTCGAAGCCAGCGTGACGGCTCCGGAGCTCAGGGTTTCGGCGCCCAGCATGTTGTCGATGGCCACGTTGGCCCACAACTGTGCCACGGCGAACAGGATGGGGAAGATCCACAAGATGCGCCGGAGGGATTTCTTCGCCACATTCATGGCGATCATGGTCATGGCAACCAAGCCAAGGACCAACGGAAAGAGCATGCCGGCGGTCTTGTGGACGAACTGCAACTGGCCGCGCGCATCCGAATCCATGGCGGACCGCAACGCTTCAACATGGGCCACGTCAAAGCCGAAGACCATGGAATCGGGCATGGCCAAGCCGCCGGAAAGGTCCGTCATCTGGTTCAGCGTGAGCAGATGGAAATACCAGAAAAGGAACAGGCAGGCCACGG
>JBKKBD010000074.1:0-43362 GCA_046714315.1 Specibacter sp. | reverse complement strand
CGGGCCTTCATCGACTCGCGTCCGGATCTGCTGGCCCATGAATCGGGGCACGCAACTCAATATGCATGGTGTCTGGGCCTTCCGTTCCTGCCGCTCTACGCAGCCTGCGCCGCCTACTCCCTCTGGCGGACCGGGGATCCCGGCAGCCGCAACTTCTTTGAACGCAATGCGGGCCTGACTCTGGGCGGGTACCGCGATTTACCGACCATCGCCAGGTTTCCCTTATTCAGGAACCAATTGCGGCGCCTTGCGTTGTATAAAACACCGGGCATCGACACCAACCCGGCTAGGGAAAGGAAATAACCATGACACAGTCCGCCAATACCGTTACCGTCACGGGCCAAGGCACGATCCAGACCGCACCGGACTTTTTCACCATCACCATCGGCATCGAGGCCGCACAGCCAACGGTCCGCGCCGCGTACTCCCAAGCCAGCGAGGCACTCAATGCCGTCAACTCCAAGTTACTGTCAATGGGAGTGGGGCGGGAGTCGGTGAGCTCATCCTCCCTTGATGTCCGGGCGGACACTCGGTGGCAAGAAGGCACGGGCACGGTCGTCACCGGCTACACGGTCTCCAGCACTCTCAACGTCTCCCTGCGCTACGACAAAGGCGCCGAAGACATCATCGCGGCAGTGGTGGATACCGGCAACAACAACGTCCGGTTGAATGGCATGACCCCCGTGGTCTCGGATCCGTCCGCTGCCCAAGATGCAGCCCGCGCGGCTGCCTGGGCAGATGCCCGCCGCGCCGCTGAACTATATGCCGAGCTGGCCGGGCAAACTCTGGGGGCTGTCAGCCAGATTAGCGAAGGATCTGTCAATGATTCGATCCCCCGGCCCATGATGGCCCGGGCCGTCATGGCCATGGACAGTTCCATGGCCATTGAACCAGGGGAAAGCAAAGTTGCCATGGCGGTCCAGGTGACCTGGCTGCTGACATAGGCCCCGGCGGGCGTTCCGGCACTAAGAGACGGTGATCTCCCGCTTGAGAATCTTGCCCGTGGGCCCCTTGGGAAGTGCGTCCATGATGACAACCTTGCGCGGGTATTTATAGGCGGCCACCCTGGCCTTGACGAACTCCTGAATGTCGGCGGCGAGCTTCTCCAGGTCATCCGCCCCCTGTGCTCCGTCCTTGAGCGAAACCGCAGCACAGACCTCCTCGCCATGAACGGCGTCGAGCATGCCTACCACGGCAGCCTCGGCCACGGCAGGGTGTTCGTACAACACTTCCTCAATCTCGCGTGGGTAAATGTTGTAACCGCCCCGCAGGATCATGTCCTTCTTGCGGTCAACAATGAAAAACACACCATCCTCGTCGCGGCGGGCCAGGTCCCCCGTGCGGAACCAGCCATCGGGAATTGCCGCTGCAGTTGCCTCCGGATTATTCCAATACCCCTTCATGACATACGGCCCGGCCACGGCGATCTCCCCTACGGTGCCGGGTTCGACGTCGGCCCCTGCATCATCGACAATCCGCAGCTGCGCACCCGCCACCACGGTGCCCACTGATCCGGGCTTGCGGATGCCGTCCATCTGGTTGAAAGACACTACGGGTGAGGTTTCGGACAGGCCGTACCCCTCGAGCAGCGTTGCCTTGAAGGTGGATTCAAATTCGTGCAGGATCTCCACGGGCAGCGCCGAGCCGCCGGACGCGGCTAGTCGCAGACTGCTCAGATCATAGGTCTCCCGCCCCGGCGCCCGAAGCAAGGCGATATACATGCTCGGAACACCTTCGAAGATGGTGACCTTGTCTCGCTGAATGATCTCAAGAGCTTTGACCGGATCGAATCGGGGTAGCAGTGTCACCGTTGCGCCGGCCATGACGGCGGAGTTCAGTGCACAGGTTTGGCCAAAGATATGAAAGAACGGAAGCCCACCAAAGATCACATCACCTTCACGGCTGGAAAAGAGCGCCATGGATACTTCGGCATTGCTACGCAGGTTTTCATGTGTGAGCTCCGCTCCCTTGGGCTTGCCGGTGGTCCCTGACGTGTACAGAATGACGGCGGTGTCATCCTTCTCCGCGACGGCAACCTCGCTGAGCGGCTCCAGGGGTGACAACAGAGCCATGAAGTTCGCATCCAGGACAATGATGGCGGTGCCAGCTTCGGCGGCCCCGTCCGCAACTTCACCCATGACCCCTTCCCAAGCGAAGGCGAGCACCGCTCCGGAGTCCTTGAGGTGGTATGCCACTTCGCGGGCCTTCAACAATGGATTCAAGGGCACCACGATGGCTCCGTAGCGCAGGATCCCATAGTAAAGAGGTGGCATCTGGGGCAGATTTGGCGAAATCAAGGCCACCCGGTCACCGGGTTGTACGCCGCGTTGAGCCAGCAGCGCTGCGACTTTGGCGCTGAGGATCTCCAGCGCTCCGAAGGTCAATTCAATGTCATCAAGTTTAATGGCAACTCCACCGGGGTTTCTCGCCGCCGATGTAGGGACAATGCTGGCCAGGTTCGTCATGAAAGTTCCTTTGCGCTGGGGCTGGCTGTCACTGGGCCGCATCACTATTGATGGAGACAAGGGCCAGCCGGTCCGGGACATCGTCGTCCCTTGCCACCACACTAGCTCCCCCGGCAGGGTCCCGCACCACATTGCTACTGACAAGTAGCATCGAGATTCATGTCGTCGACATTGCCATGAATTAGAATATATGTTCTAATCAGTTCATGCGGTGGACCAGTCAAGAACTTAGCCAACCACTTTTTCCCGACCAGATCCCGGAAACGGTGGGCCCAGTCACGGGCAGTTCGGCGCCCGGAGTGCCCCTGCTCCCCCTGGCCGGGTTGGTCAAGAGCGTCCAGACCCCTGAGTTCGCGGGGATTACATTTCACGAGGTCCTTTCCAAGTCCGCCCTGAACAAGGTTCCGCCAAGTTCCACGATGCCATTCGAATGGACCGTGAACCCTTACCGTGGTTGTTCCCACGCCTGTGTGTACTGCTTTGCCCGCAAGAGCCATACCTATTTGGATTTTGACTCCGGCGTGGACTTCGATTCCCAGGTTGTGGTCAAGGTAAATGTCGCCGAAGTACTACGCAAGGAACTGTTCAAGCCGTCATGGCAGCGGCACCATGTGGCATTGGGAACCAACACCGATCCTTACCAGCGGGCAGAGGGCCGGTACCGCCTCATGCCGGGAATCATTGAGGCTCTTGCGGACTCGGGGACCCCCTTTTCTATCTTGACCAAGGGCACGCTGCTCGCCCGCGACATTCCACTGCTGCGCGAGGCCGGCAAGCACGTTAGCGTCGGCATGGGCATCTCATTGGCGTTGCTCGACGAGCAGCTGGCCCAGGCCATCGAACCAGGCACCCCCTCCCCCAAAGCGCGATTGGCACTGATCAGCAAATTGCGCGACGCCGGATTGCCCTGCGGTGTGATGGCCATGCCCATTCTGCCGTGGCTCACAGACTCCGACGAAGCGTTGGATTCACTCTTCGCTGCACTGTCCCAGGCTGGTGCGACGGGAGTAAGTGCCGGGGCACTCTATCTGCGCCCAGGTACTCGTGAATGGTTCATGGCGTGGCTGGCCCGCGAACATCCTGCCCTGGTTGGCAGGTATCAGCGCCTCTACGGAACGGGCGCGTACGCCTCCAAGGAGTACCGGCAATGGCTGGCGGGGCGCATCAATGAGGCCAAGTCACGCAATGGCTTCACCTCCCAGGGATTCATCCATGATCCTCGCCGTGAGGAAGCCCAGTATCCCGATGGCAGCATGCCGGCAAGAAGTGCAGACGAAGAGCTATCTTCCGCAGACAGTCTCGTTGGTGCAGGTTTCCGCGGCATAGCCCCTGGGCAGAATGCCGTTGGCAGCAGAAAGGCGGGACTCCCCGTGAGGAATCCCGCCCATTCACACTCAGCCCCCACCTTGTTCTAATCGCAGTTCTTATCGCGAAGAGCAGCCAAGAACAAGCAGGAGCATCAAGCCTTGGTGTTATCCGCTCTTGCGGCGGAATTCACGCTTGTGCGATGCCGAGCCGTGAGATGCGCTAATTTTCGCGCCACCGGCAGCAGCTACAGTGCCGTGCTGTTGGTTCTTCTTGTTCTCCAGGGCCTGCCGAAACTTTTCCTTGGTTTCATCGCTGGCACCGGCGGGGGTTTGTTCGTCGTGGTTTTCACTCGTCATGGCACAACCTCCTTGGGGTCTTGTGCACCAAGTCTGGCACAGCAGGGCAGGTTTTCAACACCCGCCACTGTATTCATGGTTCAAGGTGCCGTAAAAAGCATGAGCGCCTCCACAATGGGAAGATCGGCAGGTATCCAAGACAGTTCACGTATTTCCGAGCCGTTCAGCTCAACCCACCGAAGCAGGTCATGGTCTTCCAGCGGTTCGGGAGTGCCATCCGTCACCTCAGCCAGCCACACGCGCATGGCGGCGCCAGCATTCAGGGGCCAGCCATCCGCCGTCGGACATTCCAGCTCAGAGCCGAGCCTGACTGTGACACCCAGTTCCTCTGTCAACTCCCGGTGAAGGCCCGCCTGCGCGGATTCTCCGGGTTCGACCTTGCCCCCAGGGAACTCCCACATGCCAGCAAACTCCGGCGGGGCGGTCCGCCGGGCAGCCAAAAGTTTCGTTGGATTTTCAAGGGAGTCCACAAGGGCGCCGCCCACTATTCGTTTGATCGTCGTCACCAGGCAAGTGTAGGCCGAACTAGACTGGAGAGGGCATCACGATGCCCAACCGCGCCGCCCGCGTCCCGAGTCGCCGGCACTGCCCGCCCAGCATAGTGCGGCCGCGGAAGAATCCCACGTTTGGAAAGCAAAAGAAATGTCCCTGCTCAAAAGTTCCCGCGAAACGAAACCGGCGTCGCCCAATGTAGTTGCCTGGGCCATCTTGTCACTGGCCATTGGCGGTTTTGGCATCGGCACCACCGAGTTTGCCATGATGGGTCTATTGCCCAACGTTGCCGAGGGTGTTGGGGTCAGCGTCCCGACCGCCGGCCACGTCATTTCCGCATATGCACTGGGCGTTGTGGTGGGCGCACCGCTGTTGGTGGCCATCAGCGCCAAGATGCCTCGGAAGACGCTTGCGCTGGGCCTCATGGCGCTGTTCACGGTGGGTAATCTCCTGTCCGTCTTTGCTCAGGACTACTCGACGTTGCTGGTCACCCGGTTCATTGCCGGCCTGCCGCACGGTGCATTCTTTGGTGTGGCTGCCGTGCTGGCTGCATCCATGGTTGCCCCGACTAAGCGTGGCCGCGCCATTTCGATGGTCATGATGGGACTTTCCATCGCCAACGTTTTGGGCGTTCCACTAGCCACCTTTGTTGGTCAGGAGTTCGGATGGCGCTGGCTATTTGTCCTTGTCGGAGTCATCGGTGTCATCACCATGGTGTGCATGGCCATCTTCATCCCGGCGCAAAAAGCCCAAGTCGGGGCAAGCCTGCGTAAAGAACTCAGCGCCCTGCGCCGCGGTCAGGTGTGGCTGACCCTCCTCGTCGGCGTGGTTGGCTTTGGCGGCTTCTTTGCCGTGTACACGTACGTTGCCAACACCATGACCGATGTGGCAGGGTTCTCTGCTAGCTTCCTCCCGATTATCGTGGGCCTGTATGGCGTGGGCATGGTGGTTGGAAACTATATTGGCGGCCGGATTGCCGACTGGTCTGTCATGGGCAGCATCTACCTCGTGATGGGCTTTATCGCCGCCATGCTGGTGCTCTACGCGGCCACCGTCCACATCCAGTGGATGGCCTTGCTCATGATCTTCGTGATCGGTGCATCAGGCGCCATGCTCATTCCATCGCTGCAAACACGACTTCTCGATGTCTCCCCAGGCGCACCCACCCTGGCGTCCTCGCTGAACCATTCAGCCCTGAACATGGCCAACGCGCTTGGCGCCTTCGTCGGAGGGCTCGTCATCACCTGGGGCTGGGGATTCACCGCCCCCGCCATGGTGGGTGCCGTCTTGGCGGTCCTTGGCCTCGGCGTCGCGCTGCTCAGCGGCTTGCTGGATAAATCCAGCAGCAAGTAGACGCCACAAATAAAGAAGACCTGCACTTAGTTACCAGAACTAAATGCAGGTCTTCTTTGTTTTAAGTTGCTGGCTTCACGGCTACAACCTGTGCTGAGCCCGGGCGCTGGCGTACAGGCACACTGTGGCGGCCGTACCAAGGTTCAGGGACTCGGCGGCACCGTAGACGGGGACTGCTACGCGGTGATCGGCCAAGGCCTTCTCTTCCCCTGCCAGTCCTTGCGCTTCGTTGCCAAACATCCAGAGTGTGGGCTGCTCCAGCTCGTAACTGGAATCTGGAATCTCCTGGTCGAAAGCGCGTGCGGCACTTTCGTCCTGCAACATGTCAAGGTTTAAGTGGCCGTAGCCGTCAGCAGCTAGGACACCAACACCGGCAGCCTTTGCCGCCCCAACAACTTCAGTGACCGTCACACCAAGAACAACCGGGATGTGGAACAAGGATCCAGCGGTGGACCGCACAGCCTTGGGGTTGTAAATATCAACACTCGACGAGGAGAAGATCACGGCGTCGGCACCGGCTGCATCGGCAGCGCGCAGAACGGTGCCGGCATTGCCCGGGTCCTGCACACGGCACAGCATGGCAATCAGCTTCGGCTTTGCGGCAAGAACTTCGGCCAAGGGGACATCCACAAAATTGCAGACGGCAACGATGCCCTGCGGTGAAACAGTGTCGGTCATGGCGGCCAGCACCAGCTCGCTGGCAATGCGCAGCTGCAGGCGCGATCCTGGCGCGGAGGCTGCCTCCAGCAGCTCAGGGTGTTTCTTCAGGCATTCAACGGTGGCGTACAACGCCTCCACCACAGGGGTACCGCCGGCCGACAGGCACTCGCGGTGAGCGCGCAGGGCCTCACGGACAGCCTGAGGACCCTCGGCCAGGAACTGCCTGCGCTTTAAACGGCCCGAGCGCCCGGTCAGCTTGGCAACATCCCTCACTCGATCTGCTCGAGGATTGGTCATTGCTTCTACTGGCGGGCGCCCGGGTTCATTCATGCTTAGGACTTTAGCAGTCACAGCACACGAACAAGGAACTGGAAGTTCCTAAGGGGTATTACTAAAATTACTTAGCTACCGGAGCTGACGTGTCAGCAGGCAGTGCAGCCTTGGCGATGTTCACCAGAGCGGTGAAAGCACCAGCGTCGTTGACGGCCAGGTCGGCCAGCATGCGACGGTCAACCTCGATCTCAGCAGCCTTCAGGCCCTGGATCAAGCGGTTGTAGGTCAGGCCATTGGCGCGTGATGCAGCGTTGATACGCTGGATCCACAGGCGACGGAAGTCACCCTTGCGCTTGCGGCGGTCACCGTAGCTGTACACAAACGAGTGCAGCAGCTGCTCTTTGGCCTTGCGGTACAGGCGTGAACGCTGTCCACGGTAACCCTTTGCGCGCTCAAGAATAACCCGACGCTTTTTGTGGGCGTTTACAGCCCTCTTCACACGTGCCACGTGCGTACTCCTTCAATTTTAAAGATCCCAAGCCAATCATGCCGGGGAAGGCTTTTTTTGGATTGGTGTTTAGGCCCACACTGGGGATTCACACCGATTGACTTGCGAAATTAGATGCCGAGCATCTTTTTGATGTTGCGCACATCAGCCTTGGCGACCGTGAGGTCACCCTTCAGGCGACGCTTCAAGCTGGAAGGCTTGTGCTCCAAGTAGTGGCGGCGGTTGGCCTGCTGGCGCTGAAGCTTACCGGAACCGGTGAGCTTGAAACGCTTCTTAGCACCACTGTGTGTCTTCATTTTAGGCATGAGGACCTGTCTCCTTACGTATCCACCGGCGCTGCCTGTGGTTCTCTTGCAGCGACCGGTTGGGTCACTGTGTGGGTGTATTCACCGCTGAAAAGGTGAACCTTATTCAGCCGAGCTGGGGGTATCGGCTACGGGCGCGCTCTTTTCAGAGGCAGCCTTCGTAGCCGGTTTTGCTGCAGCCTTGGCGGCCGGCTTTGCTGCGGGCTTCGCAACAACGGGCTTGGCCATGGGCTTCGGCATGGGGATGGGCTTTGCGGCAACCGGCTTCGGAGCAGCGACCGGCTTGGCGGCTACAACGGGCTTGGCTGCGGCCTTGGCCACGGGAGCTGCCTTGGCCACGGGGGCCTTGGCTGCAACAGGTGCCTTGGCGGGGGCTGCCTTGGCCGGAGCCTTGACAGGTACGACGGCGGGCGCGGGCTTTTCTTCCGGCACGCTCACCTCGGGTGCAACAACAGCTACGGGAACTTCCGCAACGGGCGCAGCAACTTCGACGGCCGGAGCGGGCGTCTCCTGGACAGCGTCGGTGGCGGGAGCCTCGGCGTCGTCCGTCAGGTTCAAGCCCTGGGGCAACAGGTCGGCCAATGACTGGGTCATGGGCGCCTTGTTGTCGCGGTCAACATCAACGCGGGCAGTGCCATTGGCTACTGCCTCGTTGTGGGCCTTTGCATCGGCACGCTGCTGGTTGCGGCGGGCTTCTGCCTTTGCCTCAGCCTTGTTCTTCAAGGGACCAATAACCATGACCATGTTGCGGCCGTCAATGCGCGGGCTCGACTCGATGATGCCAACTTCGGCAACTTCTGCGGCGAACTTCTGCAGGAGGCGGATACCCATTTCCGGACGCTGCTGCTCGCGGCCTCGGAACTGGATCATGGCCTTGACCTTGTCACCGGCGCCGAGGAAGCGCATTGCGTGTCCGCGCTTGGTCTCGTAGTCATGGGTGTCGATCTTGAGGCGGAAACGGATTTCCTTCAAGACGGTGTTGGTCTGGTTCTTGCGGGCTTCACGAGCCTTGACAGCGGCTTCGTACTTGTACTTGCCGAAGTCCATCAGTTTGCACACCGGCGGCTTTGCCGTCGGCGCTACCTCAACCAGATCCAAGTCAGACTCAGCTGCTAAACGGAGGGCATCCTCAATGCGGACAATCCCTACTTGTTCGCCTGCTGGCCCAACCAACCGCACCTCGGGGACGCGGATTCGATCATTGATGCGTGGCTCGCTAATGTGTAGCTCCTGTTGCCTAAAAAAGGGTGAGTACCACCAGCAACGAAGAAGGCCTCCAATTTGCTGATGCAATGGAGGCCTCGAATTAGTCGGCGCAGGCCCAATTAAGGAACCTGGCTACTGTTCCTCAAAGGAACGGTGCCGACCTGAACCAGACAACGCCAAAGAATGGGTCGAAAGGTGGGAGAGGACTCCACTTGCAAACTCTTTGCTGTTGATTTGGTGCCTGTGACTTACGCCTTGAGGACACACGATAAATAACAGCATCGAGTCGGTCTGTGACAAGCTTAGCAGTATGAGTAGCTCAGATAATAATTCGGACACCCGCAACACGTTTCAGGCAGCCCCGGAAGAGGCCCTGACGGACGCAGAGGCAAGCTCTGTAGTACGTGATATCGCTGAAGTTCCAGCCATTGAAGTCATTACGACGGCGGCCGTTCACCTTATGAGCGCAGCGGCAGTTAAGTGCGGCCTGGCTGCCGGACCTGACGCCGAGGAACTTAAGGACCTCGATGAGGCCCGCAAGCTCATTACCGCCCTGGCCGGTTTCGTCACCGCCGCAGCCCCGGAAATCGGCAGCCAGCACGCCGGACCCTTGCGCGACGGTCTGCGTTCACTTCAGCTCGCCTTCCGCGAAGCCTCCACGATCCAGGATGCACCGGGTAAGGGTCCGGGCGAGAAGTTCACCGGAGCAGTCAACTAGTCCCCACCCACTCCCCCGCGTCACCATTCTGTGTGGCAGTTGTTAGATGAAAATCACGATTTTTCGGTGCTTTTCATCTAACAACTGCCACACAGATTTGGTTTAAGGGGTGGTTCAGACCCGATCCGGCTCTCCCTGGAGTTCATCGAGATCGCCACCGTTGGTATGTGTAGTGCCCAGAACATATCCTGCACTGTGCACAATGCTGTTGCCACGTCGGCGCCAGAGCGTCATGGCCATCAGCCCCAGGATGGCTAGAACCGTGCAAATGACGCCGACGATCGCAAAACCTGCCCACGGTCCCATGGTGTCAATCATGGCGCCAGCGAACGGTGCGCCCATGGCATTACCAATCGTCATCGAGGAGCCGTACCATCCCATGGCCTCGCCGCGGCGTTTCTCACTGACCAGATCGGCAATGTGTTCGGCGCTGGAGGTGAGGACCGGCGCGCACAACAGCCCCGGGAGGATGGACAATAACCCGAGGGTCAAGGCGTTGGTGGCATAGCCCATAGGAATGATCAGGATTGCCATGGCGCAAAGAAGCCACAAGGGGTTGACGGAACGCTTGAGGGCACCATAAACGATGCCACCAACAATCGAGGCTCCACACCAGAAAAGGAAGACAATCCCAAGATCCCCGGTGCTGTCGTTGTGCTCCATCAAAGCAACCATGCCAACGTTGACGCCGGTCAGTACCAAACCCGCACCAAGGGAGGTGGCGAGGATGGCCAGCACGGCGATGTTGACCCAGCGAACATTGTGCCTGGCGGTCCCCCACCAGCGGACCAAAAAGTTCCTGCCGTCCAGATCAGGCGCCTTTTGATCCTCGACGGAATCAACACGCTCAGTAGCGGGCTCGCCAACGGCGACAAAGGAACCCTTTTGGCCAGTCCGCGTAGGCGGGTTGAACCACATAAGGAATACGCCGGCCAGGGACGCACTGACACCGATGATGATCAGGCCCATGACTGTGTTGTTCGTGGCCAACATGACACCGGCGGCAGGGCCGATCATGAAGGTGAGTTCCCCTCCCATGGAATCCAGCGCATAAGCCGTTCGCCGCTGCTCCGAAGGCACCATGACGCCCAAGGCCTGCCGGACCACTGAGAAGATGGGCACGGCGAAAAGCCCGCCGATGAAGGCTGCCACCATCAGCAGCTGGAAGTTCAAGAAGGGCGCCATGCCCCAAACCACCACCTCGGCAATGACCGAGGGAATCAAAGCCTTCCGGAGCCCGTAAATATCCACCATGCGCCCGCGCCACGGTGCACCAATGGCCATGCCGATGGTAATGGCTGCGGCAATCGAGCCGGCAGCCGCGTAGCTGAGGTTCATGGTTTTCACCACATGCAGCGTCAGCAGGACACCTGCTGCGGCGTGGGGAACTCGCGCCAACATGGCGATTATCAATAGCCGGCGCACGGATCCAACCGCGAGGATTTCCCGGTAGGCAGCAAAATTCACGTTGATGACTTCTCTCTTGTTATCCATCACAGGAGAGCATCAGGCTGCCTTGATGTGGATTAGGTTTGTTGTTGCGGGTGACGCAGGCGGATCTGGATCGAATCAACCGCTGAGGCAAAATGCTCATGGCCAGCCCAAAATTCTTGCAATCGGGACAACACGTCGTTCACCTCAGGCTGATCGAGCCCGGGCAACAAAGTGATCGTGACGCACAATTCCGGCCCGGTTCCGCCGCCTTGCACCAACCGTCGCGCCGGTTCGGCACTATTGTCCCAGAGGGATTCTATGCCCTGGCCGGCGCCGGCGGAAATGTCCACGACTGCAGTGTTTCCAAGCGCCGACACGGATTCGCGAAGAATGTCCTCAACCGCTACGTCGGCATAGCTGGGATGCCATTGACGCTGCTGAGCCAGGGCCCACATGGCGGGTCGCCGAACAACAAACGGACGCTGCGAACCGGGATCAACCACCAGCAACTGCGCTTCCTCCGCCACCGCGGACAAAGCTGCACGAGCCGCGTAGACGGCCACTGGCCGGGCCTCCGGATGCCACCGAGACAGTGCCTCCGCGTGGGAAAACACCGGCAGGGCCCTGCGTCCGTCGGGTCCCTGCAGGGTCACCAGCGCCATGTCAGATTCCTTGTCTGAGACTAGACCGTTCTCACCAACAGTTTGCTCGGCCAATTGCGCCACGATGGGAATGAACACACGGGCCGTGGCCAGCGAAGCAACCACCTGCTCCTCGGTGCCCGAACCCGCGGCAAGCTGCGCCATGGCGGCAGCAAAGCCCGCGTCCATGGCGCCGTCATCCGTGTCAAAGTTGTGGTATTTTTCCTGCGCGGGTAGGTCGCGGCCTGCCCAAGGCTGCCCTGCGGAATCGGTTGGTCCACCGGCGCCGGCCAACGCGGCGGCAATGTGTCCTGGCAGCGCCTTTTTGGGCATCTCAGTCATGATTTAGCGGCGGCCTGCAACGTCAAGGGCCTGCGGCAGGGTGAATTGACCCGAATACAGCGCCTTGCCAACGATCGCGCCCTCTACACCTTCGCCCACCAATTCACGCAGCACGCGCAGGTCCTCGAGGCTGGAAATTCCGCCCGAAGCAACCACCGGTTTGGAGGTGCGGGCGCACATTTCGCGCAGGAGTTCCACGTTGGGACCGCGCAATGTTCCATCTTTGGTGACGTCGGTAACGACGTAGCGGGCGCATCCTGCGTCCTCCAACCGGGCCAAAACCTCCCAGATGTCGCCACCTTCCTTCGTCCAGCCGCGGCCAGCCAGCGTGGTTCCGCGAACGTCAAGGCCGACGGCGATCTTGTCACCGAAGCGGTCAATGACCTTCGCGGTCCATTCCGGGTTCTCCAATGCGGCGGTACCCAGGTTGACTCGCCCCACGCCGAGCTCGAGGGCTGCCTCGAGGGAGGCATCGTCGCGGAGGCCGCCGGAGAGTTCAACCTTGATATCCAGGGCCTGAACCATTTCGCTGAGCAGGTGAACGTTGGATCCCCGGCCAAACGCTGCATCAAGGTCAACCAAATGAACCCACTCGGCGCCGTCGTTCTGCCACTTCATGGCCGCTTCCAGAGGAGAGCCATAGCTGGTTTCCGAGCCGGCCTCGCCCTGCACGAGGCGCACGGCTTGACCGTTCACGACGTCGACAGCGGGCAGCAATTCCAAAATGGGGTTGGTCATGGGATCCTCAACGTTTTGTGTCCTGCGAATGGGAAGGTGCGGCGGGGCCGCGAGATGGTGACTTAGTTTTGAAGCGTAAACATGTAAGCGGCAACGAGCGACATGACGGCCAACACGGCGAAACTAATGGGAATCCAGCGGGCACTCTTTTGCTGGAAGAAGGTGTAGGCGCCGCCGATCAGCAATCCTGCCAACGCCATGAGCAGTAATGACCACATTAGTTAGTCACTGTACTTTCCTGGGTGAGAGCAGGGCGCTTCAGCGAATTAACCCAGTTGCGCAGCATGCGCGCACCTGCATCGCCGGACTTTTCCGGGTGGAACTGTGTGGCGCAAAGCGGACCGTTTTCCACGGCGGCGATAAACGGCGCACCATGCTCGGACCAGGTCACCAAGGGCGGGCGCATTTTCGGCTGGAGCACTTCAAAGTCCCAGGTCTGAACTCCGTAGGAGTGGACGAAGTAAAAACGTTCGTCCTCCACGCCTTCGAACAGCATGGAGCCTTCGGCGGCTTTGACGGTGTTCCAACCCATGTGTGGGACGACCTCAGCGGGCAGCAACTCGACCGTTCCGGGCCACTCCGCCATGCCTTCTTCATGGATACCGTGTTCAACACCGGCATCGAAGAGTACCTGCATGCCAACACAGATGCCCAGCACGGGGCGTCCCCCGGCCACTCGGCGTCCGATCATTCGCAGCGCGTCAACGTTTTTCAGTTCCTTCATGACGGATCCGAAGGCTCCAACACCAGGAACAACCAGGCCGTCGGCCGTCAAGACGTCCTCAGGCTTGGAACTGAGCGTCACGATAGCTCCGGCGCGCTCCAAAGCACGGACGGCTGAGCGAACATTTCCCGAACCGTAGTCCAGGACTGTGACTGTCGGCTGGCTTACTTCACTCTCGCCAGCTTCGCGGCTCACAGCAGGCCCTTCGTGGACGGAATTCCGGTAACACGCGGATCCTGCTCGACGGCCGATCGCAGGGCGCGCGCGAAGGCCTTGAATTGCGCCTCAACAATGTGGTGCGGGTCGCGTCCGGCGATGACAGTCATGTGCAGGCAGATCTGCGCGTGCAATGTGATGGCTTCAAAGACGTGGCGTGTGAGTGAGCCTGTGAAGTGCCCGCCGATGAGGTGGTACTCCTGTCCGGCAGGCTCTCCACCGTGCACCAGGTAGGGGCGCCCGGAGACATCCACGACGGCGTTGGCCAAGGCTTCATCCAGCGGTACTGTCGCCTCGCCAAAACGGCGGATCCCGGACTTGTCGCCGAGGGCTTCCTTGAGGACCTCACCCAGGGAGATGGCCACATCTTCGACCGTGTGGTGCGCATCAATGTGCGTGTCGCCGGTGGCGTTGATGTTCATGTCAATCAGGGAGTGCTTGGACAGTGCCGTCAGCATGTGGTCATAGAACGGCACCGATGTGTCAATGTTCGAAACCCCGGTGCCATCGAGATTGATCTCAACCATGACGCTGGATTCGCTCGTGGCCCGCTCCAAACGAGCCGTCCGTCCCTGGCCTGGGGTTGTCTGAGTCATTGCAGCAGTCCTTTGATTTGTGTGCGCCACCCGATCACCGTGCAAGGCAGGGCAGGAGGGAGCGCGGGGACGATCATAAGTGTTTATACCAGTTTAGAAGAGAAGACGCGTCAAAGCCCAAACTGTCCGGCTACCAGAACACTGCCAAGGTTCGACAGCGGATCCGAACGTGAGAACTAAGCGCCCAGGATGGCGCGCAGGCCGGTGAGGAACGCGCTGGTTTCGGCCTCGGTACCTGCCGTAACTCGCAGGTGCCCGGGGATTCCGACGTCGCGGATCAAGACGCCCTGAGCCAGCAACGCTTCCCATACCTCATGGGGGTTTTCAATACCCCCAAAGAAGACGAAGTTCGAGTCTGAAGGTGCAGGCGTGAGCCCCATTTCGGTCAACTCGTTGACTATCCGGTCACGCTGGACCTTGATCTGTTCAACATTAGCCAGTAGCGATGCCGAATTACGCAGCGCAGCCACGGCGGTCGCCTGGGTAATGGCGGACAGGTGGTACGGCAGACGGACAAGACGAACGGCGTCAGTTACCTCGGGAGCGGCAGCCATATAGCCCAAGCGGGCACCGGCCATGGCAAAGGCCTTGCTCATGGTGCGCGAGACCACGAGGCGCGGACGACCCTCAAGGAGGCCCAGAGCACTTTCGGTGCCGACGTGGGAAAACTCGGCGTAGGCCTCATCGACAATGACGATGGCCTGCGACGCTTCGCCAGCTTCGTAAACCGCCTTCACCACATCCAGCCCAAGTGCCGTCCCGGTGGGGTTGTTGGGTGAGCAGAGAAGAACGATATTCGGGGCCTGCGCACGAACCTGCTCGGCTGCCGAATCTGCACCCAAGCTGAAGTCTGACGCCCGAACGCCGGCAATGTATGCCGATCCTGTACCACTGGCCAGGAGGGGGTACATGGAGTACGTGGGAGGGAAACTCATGACGCTTCGGCCAGGGCCACCAAAGGCCTGCAACAGCTGCTGCAGCACTTCGTTGGAACCATTGGCTGCCCACAGATTTTCTTCCGTCAGATCCTGCCCAAGGTAGGCTGCCAGTTCCTGGCGGAGGATCGTGAATTCACGGTCTGGATAGCGGTTGAGGCCGTCAAGCTCGTCAGCGACCGCCTTGAGAATAGCTTCCTTCGCGTCCTCGGGGACGCCGAAGGTGTTTTCATTGACGTTCAGCAACACCGGCACATCAAGCTGGGGCGCACCATAAGGATGCTGTCCGCGCAGATCGTCGCGGAGTGGCAATTGGCTTAGGCGTTCAAACTGATCCATGCTTCCAGCATATTTCCTGCCTGCCGAATGTCCGAACTGGCGACAATATACGGACACGTTCCGTTCGCCAGCAGCTTCCGTTCGCCAGTAATGCCCAACAGGTCATCCTGGTGGACGACGTTTACTGTTGCGACTATTTGGGGAGAGGCACAAAAAGCCGTTGGCCGGCCTGGACCACGCCGCTGCCAAGATCATTCAATGCCACAATCTCACTGACGACATCACGAACATCGCGGTTCGGATTCGAGGCGGCCGCAATGCTCCACAGGCTGTCACCTTGCAGAACGGTGACCGTGGCAGCGTACTCGGCCATATCAACTACAGCATGCTCAACGGATGCCTGAGCGGGACTGGCGACTGAACCGAGAACGATCGCCAACGCGGCAAAGACCATGACAGCAGCCGTGATCATCGCCGGAATGCCCAGTAGGACCAGGCGGCCACGACGGGTCAAGGTAATACGAGCAGCGCTCAGGGGTGTTGCGGAGATAACCATTGCATTCATGACTTCTGGTCCTTTCGCCGTGGATCCTGACCGATGGACTCGAACATCCATGGGATCAAATATCCATTGCTTTATATCTTCGATAGAACGTATGTTCTAGTTAGCTACTAGAACAGTTTTAGCACCTATAGACGACACTTGCCAAGAGTAGATCGAACAAATATTTGAAATTGCCTACTTTGTGGCTTAAACTTGTGAGACAAGGATTGGCCGCTAGATGCAGTCCACCAGCAGGCACTGACATTGTTCAGGGCAGCCACGAAAGGACCCCGGAACCATGGCGCTTCCAGACCCACCGCACCGCATCCCCCAGGCACCAAGCCGCGCCGGCATGAAGGGCCTGACTGTTCGCCAGAAGAAGATCCTTGAGTGCATTCAGCGCTCCATCGCGGATAAGGGCTACCCGCCCTCCATGCGTGAAATCGGTGACGCCGTGGGGTTGGCGAGTCTCTCCAGCGTCACGCACCAACTGACCCAGCTTGAACGGCACGGCTACCTCCGGCGGGATCCCAAACGTCCTCGCGCCATGGAAGTCCTCATACCCTTGGTCTTGGACAATGGTGGCGTGGAGATTGAGGGCGTGAGCTCCCCCACCGCGTTGCGCAGCTCAAACGGCCTGAATTTCGCTGAACTGAGCAGCTCCTCGGACACAGCGTTCGTTCCTTTGGTGGGACGTATTGCAGCCGGTGGGCCAATTTTGGCCGACCAATCGGTGGATGACATCATGCCGCTGCCTCGCCAAATTGTTGGCAACGGCGAGTTGTTCATGCTCAAGGTTCAGGGTGATTCCATGATCGACGCGGCCATCTGTGACGGTGACTGGGTTGTTATCCGCCAGCAGCCGACCGCCAATAATGGCGACATCGTGGCGGCACTTCTCGAAGATGAAGCGACCGTCAAGACCTTCCGCCAGCGAGACGGCCACACGTGGCTGCTTCCGCAGAACACCCGCTACGAGCCCATCCTCGGAGACCACGCCACCATCATGGGCAAGGTAGTCTCGGTGCTCCGCAGCCTTTAGCAGCCACCAACACAAAGGAGGCGCCGGTCCAGGTTCGGACGGGCGCCTCCTTTGTGCAGTTCTACTTGCCGGAAAGCCGCTTTAGTGCCGACAGCGCAACGGCCCTGTCCTTGGTGGACCAGAAGGGCGGCAGCGCTGCGCGCAGGAATCCGCCATAGCTGGCGTTGGCAAGGCGTGAATCCAGGACGGCAACAACGCCACGGTCCTGGCTTGACCGGATCAACCGGCCGACTCCCTGGGCCAGCCGTACGGCAGCATGGGTGGCGGAGATGGCAATAAAGCCGTCGCCACCACTTTGTGCCACTGCTCGAGCCCGGGCCGTGACCAGGGGATCGTCAGGTCGCGGGAACGGAATCCGGTCGATCACCACAAGGCGGCATGACGCGCCCTGGACATCGACGCCCTGCCACAGCGACATGGTCCCAAAGAGGCAGGTATCGGGCTCATCGGCGAATTGCTTGATCAACCCGGACATGGATGAATCCCCCTGGCAGAGGATCTTCACCTTTAGTTTCTTGCGCAGTTTTTCGGCAGCGTCCTCGGCGGCACGCCGGGATGAAAACAGCGCAAGTGTGCCACCGCCGGCGGCCGTGATGAGATCGGCCAGCTCGTCCAGCTGCTCCGGCGACATCCCAAAGCCAGGCTTCTTCAAATGGGCGGCCACGTACAGCATGCCCTGCTTGGGATAATCAAAGGGGGAGCCGACGTCGGCACCCGTCCAGCTGGGCGCGCTTGGCCCCAGCAATCCCAAACCACCTGCGGTTGACTGGAATGACTCACCAATGGCAAGGGTGGCCGAGGTCAACACCACAGTGCGATCGGCGAAGAGGCCTTCACGTAGTTTCATGGCCACACTCAGGGGTGCAATGTTCAAGACGGCAGGTTCATTCTCATCCGCTTTTTGGTAGCCCTGTCCAGGGACAAAATTTCCCGGGCGTGAAGCCCAGACCACTTCGCGGGCATCGTTGGCCACCAAAAGGCGTTCGCAAAGGTCAAAGATGAGGTTCAGCCGGGACCTTGCGATGGATCGTCCGCCGTCAGCGGCCGCGTTTCCGTCTGGCTTCGAATCTGACAGCGCAGCACGAACGGCGTCGCGCACTTGCTCGACGGCCTGGCTTTGCGTGTCGTTGAGACCGTTGGGCAGCAACCCTTCGGGCATGCCAGCAAGGGCCATGTCCAGGCTCGTGGCACTCGCATGGAGTGTCTCCACCGGCACAGCCGTGTGCTTGCGGGTGCTGGATGCCGCTGCTTGAATCATTTGCACGGAGAGTTGACCGGTGACAGCTCCCGTTACCCTGTCCTGAAGTTCATGGGCCTCATCCACCACAACAACGTCGTACTCAGGCAGGACGGCAATGCCTTCAAAAGCACTGATGGCCAGCATGGCATGGTTGGTGACCACAATGTCGGCCTCGGCACCGCGGGCACGGGCCAATTCCGCAAAGCACTCGGTGGCAAGGGGGCATTTTTGCGCGCCCAGGCATTCCATGGATGTCACGGAGACCTGACGCCATGCCTTATCCGTCACCCCGGGCACCAGCTCGTCCCGGTCGCCGGTCTCGGTATCCTGAGCCCATTCACGCAGGCGCACAACTTCCTTGCCGAGCTGAGAAGATGGCCCGGTGCTCGCACCCGGCAGGTGGGCAACACTGGTGTCCTCACCGAGGCTAAAGAGCGCCCCTTCCCCGGTGTCTTCCGTGGGGAAGCCACCGCCCAACTTCTGCTTACAGACGTAGTTGCTCCTGCCCTTGACCAGGGCAACGTCAATGGCGCGCGGCAGGATCGGCGCCAAGGCGGCAAGCAACCGAGGAACGTCGCGCCCCACGATCTGGGCCTGCAAGGCGAGTGTCGCGGTAGCCACCACGGCAGGTTTGTCGCTGGTAAGTGCGTTGACGATCAGCGGGATCAGGTAAGCCAGTGACTTTCCCGTTCCTGTGCCTGCCTGAACCAACAGGTGGTCACCGCTCTCGATAGCGGCAACGACGCGGCGGACCATTTCGTGTTGACCATCGCGGCGTTGACCGCCCATGGAATCAACAGCCTTGTCCAAGAGAGTCAATGCTTGTTGCGAAAAATCACTTTCAGGCATGCTGGACAAACGGCTCAACCTCGGCTGCAAGATCTTCCCGGACACGGACCGTAGCCAGTGTGCCCTGCTCGCCGTGCTCAAGAGCGATGATTTCTGCGTCGGTGCGGTGCAGCTTGTTCAGGACGTCACCGCGATCGTAGGGAATCAGCAACGTCAGGGTCACGCTGGGGTGCGGGATGGCCTCACTAATGGCTTCCAGCAGCTCTTCGATGCCTTCACCGGTGCGAGCCGAAACGACCACGTTGCGCGACTCGTGCTGGCGAAGTCGCTCAATCACGAACGGATCTGCGATATCGGCCTTGTTGAGGATGATGATCTCAGGAATTTGCAGGGCACCGACCTCGGCAAATACCGAGCGGACGGCCGAGATCTGCCCCTCCGGGTCCGGGTGCGATGCATCCACAATGTGAAGGATCAGATCTGCGTCAGCGACTTCTTCGAGGGTGGAGCGGAAAGCTTCAACCAACTGCGTGGGCAGGGATCGCACAAAGCCGACGGTATCGACCAGCGTGTAGCCCAACCCGTCTGCGGTCTCAGTCTTGCGAACCGTTGGATCCAAGGTTGCGAACAGGGCGTTCTCAACCAAAACCCCGGCGTCCGTCAACCTGTTCAGCAAGGAAGACTTGCCAGCATTGGTGTAACCGGCGATGGCAACGGACGGCACGCTATTGCGCTTACGATTGGCCCGCTTGGTTTCCCGGGCTGGACGCATTGCGGCGATTTCACGACGCAACTTAGCCATTTTGGTACGGATCTTCCGCCGGTCCAGTTCCATCTTTGTTTCACCCGGACCACGGGAACCAATACCGCCACCGGCGGCGCCCACCCGGCCACCGGCCTGACGCGACATGGATTCGCCCCAACCGCGCAGGCGCGGGAGGAGGTATTCCATCTGGGCCAGTTCAACCTGCGCACGGCCTTCACGTGACTTGGCGTGCTGGGCGAAGATGTCCAGAATCAGGGCGGTACGGTCAATGACCTTGACCTTGACCACTTCTTCCAGCGTACGACGCTGGGAGGGAGCAAGATCGCCGTCAATAATGACGGTGTCTGCACCCGTGGCGTGCACGATGTCCTTGAGTTCCTGCGCCTTACCGGTACCCAAGTAGGTTGCCGGATCCGGCTTGGCGCGGCGCTGCACCAGACCATCGAGGACCTCGGAGCCGGCAGTTTCGGCCAAGGCGGCCAATTCCCTTAGCGAGTTCTCGGCGTCGGCCATGGTTCCCTTCGACCACAGACCGGCAAGCACAACGCGTTCAAGGCGCAGCTGGCGGTATTCAACTTCCGTAACGTCTTCGAGCTCGGTCGAGAGACTTGCCCTGCGTCGCAGTGCGTTTCGCTCGGCCAATTCGCTTTGATCCCCGTCAAAGAGGCTGTGCTGGAATTTCAGGGAAGAAACAGCCTGCGCCTGGCCGGCCAGCGGGCGGGTGGAAGGAACGCCCTGGTAGGGATCCTCAGCCTCCCCGTCAGCGTCCTCACGTACGGCACGCCCGGCTGCGGCGTCCTTGGCAAGAATCCGATCAATCACGGCCTCGATCTCGGCAACCGACAAGTCCTGAGCTGAGGTGTCAGCTTCGGAGGAGCCGTGTGCGTTCTCTCCATGGTTACCGGATTCGGGCAGCTTGTTGTTGTCGGAACCAGGGTGTGCAGATGCGTTGGACATATTCTCCTTATAGGCGCTATCCCTCAATCTTAGTCCGCCCCACCCACACGCACACCTTTCCCACTGTGTCGTTGTGGATAAAGTCACCGCCGCATCCTAGGTGCCTTAGGCGCGCCTAGATACCCAACACAGCATTTCCGCACTAATCTGGCATGACTATGGGTATTCAGGGTTCAGATCACTATTTCAGTTCACAACCGTCAACACCAATGAAGCGACGGCCTCTCAGCGTTGTTTTGGCCGGCGAGAAGCGCACTCTCCAAACGGCCGGTGGCATCTTCAGCCCCGATGGTGTCGACAAAGGCACCACGATCCTGCTATCCGAAGCGCCGCCGCCCGCCACCGAGGGCAACCTCTTGGACATCGGCTGTGGCTGGGGGCCTATTGCCCTGACGTTGGCCCTGCGCTCCCCCGAGACCATGGTTTACGCCGTGGATGTCAACGAGCGATCCCTCGAGCTGACAACGGACAACGCCAAAGCACTCGGCTTGGACAATGTTCAGGCGTCGACCCCCGACGCCGTGGATCCCGAGATCCGCTTCAACACCATCTGGTCCAACCCGCCCATTCGCGTGGGCAAAGAGGAACTGCACTCAATTTTGCTGATGTGGCTGCCAAGGCTGGCCCATAACGGCAACGCCTACCTGGTGGTGCAAAAGAACCTTGGTTCCGATTCGTTGCAGCGCTGGCTGGCGGCCGAACTCGACGAGCGGTTCCCGGAGGCCGGGTTCAAGGTTGTTCGCGACTCCACCAACAAGGCCTTCCGGATTCTCCGAGTCACCCGCACCAAGCCCTAGCGCACCAGCGGCCGCCCTAGCGAGAAACGCCGGGATCCTGCTCCACCAATACGCCGTCGGCCACGATGACGGCCGGGCCACTGAGTTCAACGTGTTCGCGCCCGTCGGGGCCGGGGAAGAAGCGCACGCCAACCACGCCGCCCGGGACAGTCACTGCCCAAACGTCAGGGGCATCGTTTCCGGCCCAAAAACGGGTTGCTGCAGCTGCAGCGCAGGCGCCGGTTCCGCAGGACAGAGTCTCCCCCACGCCCCGTTCGTGGACACGCATGCTGATGTGACCGACGCCGTCCGTCACCAGAGGCTGGGCCGGCACGGCAAACTCGACGTTGGTGCCATAGGGGGGAACGGGCATGACAACTGGGGCCTCGGTCAGATTGGTCTTGGCCAATGCGTCTAGATCGGCCAGTGCCACGACCGTGTGCGGGTTGCCCATGGTGATGGAAAGTGCGGGCCGTTCAACGGGGAGCCCGACCGCGTCAACGAGGGAATCCATCCCGCTTTCGCGCGCCTCCGGGTGGATGAAATCCCACGGGCCCATGTCCACGCGGTACCCCGTGTCCGTGCGCGAGACAACCTTCACGCCGGCCCGGGTGCCAATGGTCAGCTCCTCGCCCGCGCCCAGAGCGACGAGGCCTTCGCTGATGAGGAAGTGCACAAAGACGCGCACGCCGTTGCCGCACATTTCCGAACGCGAGCCATCACCGTTGTTGTAGTCCATGAACCATTCGGCGGTGGGGTTGCTTTCCAGCAGCTCAATTCCCTCCGGCACATGGCGCGAGCGGACAGCGCGGATCAGACCGTCGCCGCCCAGGCCGCGCCGGCGGTCGCACAGCTCGGCGATCTGTTCGGGCGAGAGCTTCCGCTCACCGTCGGGATCAGCCACGAGGACAAAGTCGTTGCCGGTGCCATGGCCTTTGGAGAAGCGCATGCCTGTCAAGGGTGCCGAGATGTCAGTCATGGATTAAGCCTAAGGCACCTTTGGTCCCCTGATGCACTGGGACGTGATGCGCTGGCGCAGTCAAGGCACGACGCCGGATGGCGGCTACGCTCCGGCCGAGCCTTTCGCTTCGGTCACCAAGGCCGCTGCCGCGGTTGCGAGATCCTCCTGCGCCCAGTCCAGCCACTGCACGCGAGGGTCGGCACGGAACCAGGTGAGCTGACGCCTCGCAAACTGGCGTGTGGCCACAATAGTTTCCTCGCTGGCCTGGGCCACCGTGGATTCACCATCAATGACGCGTAGAAACTGCTGGTAGCCAAGGGCCTTCTGGGCTGTGCGCCCATCTCTGAGCCCCTCCGGGATGAGATCCTGCACCTCTTGCTGCAGCCCCCGCTGAACCATGGTGTGCACGCGCGCGGCCAGTCGCCCGTGAAGCTCCACACGATCACCGTTGAGCCCAATCTGAACCGTCGGGCTAACGTAGTCGCGTTCGGGCATGAAGGAACTGAAGGGGCGGCCGGTCAGCTCATACACTTCCAGCGCCCTGACAACACGTTTGCCGTCACTGATGCGGGCCGCGGACACCGGGTCCACAAGAGCAAGGCGGGCCGCCAGTGGCGCCAGGCCCACAGCCTCGAGTTCGGCTTCCAGCTTGGCGCGCACGTCTGTATCCGTACCCGGAAACTCCAGCACGTCAATGGCCGCCCTGACATACAGACCCGATCCACCGACGAGAATGGGCAGCTTTCCGCGTGAACGAATGTCGGCGATGGCAGTCCTAGCCAAGTGCTGGAAGGCGGCAACCGTGGTGTCTTCGCGAACACCCAAAAAGTCCATGAGGTGGTGTGGGATGCCGCGGCGTTCTGAAACGGGAAGCTTGGCAGTGCCAATATCCATGCCCCGGTAAAACTGCATGGAATCGGCATTGATGGCTTCGCCGTCAAAGCGCTCAGCTAGTTTCAAAGCCAGTTCCGATTTGCCCGAGCCCGTGGGGCCAACGATGGCCACCACCGGCAGGGCCGTATCCGGGTGGGCAAATGAGGGTGCGCTCACGCTGTACGGACCGGCAGGGATGGCATGCCAAGGCTGACCTTCGGCTTGACGCCGTCGGACGTTGCCGGGGAAGGAACGCCGCAGGACTCTGCCTGCGCCAGATCCCAGGCGTCGCCAGCCCGCGAACGGCGGAGCTTGAAATCACCAACGGTGGCTGGATCTGCAACCAGGTGGAAGGCCGCAGCCGCGGTGATGGTGACGGTGACAAGGTCTCCGGGACGGGGAGTCTCGGCGCCTTCAGGAACGCTGAAGTGCACCAGCCGCTGGTCCTGCGCGCGGCCCGAGAGCCTGTTGGTCTGGACGGCCTTACGCCCGGAACCTGCGGTGACCATGATCTCGACCTCGCGGCCCACCTGCTTGGCGTTCTCTTCTGCAGCGATTCTGTCCTGCAGGGCGGTGAGGCGCAGGAAGCGTTCCTGAACCACTTCCTTGGGCAGCTGATCGGGCAGGTCCGCGGCGGGGGTGCCCGGGCGCTTTGAGTATTGGTAGGTGAACGCTGTGGCAAAGCGCGACTTCTCTACGACGTCGAGGGTTTCTTGGAAGTCGGCCTCCGTCTCACCGGGGAACCCAACGATGATGTCGGTGGAGATGGCGGCGTGCGGGAGTAGCTCGCGCACCTTGTCTAGGATGCCAAGGAACTTTCCTGACCGGTACGATCGGCGCATGTCCTTGAGGACCTTGTCCGAGCCCGACTGCAGGGGCATGTGCAGCTGGGGCATGACGTTGGGCGTCTCGACCATGGCTTCAATGACATCGTCGGTGAAGGCGGCCGGGTGCGGGCTGGTGAAACGCACACGCTCCAGACCCTCGATCTCACCGCAGGCGCGCAGCAACTTGCCAAAAGCGAGCCGATCCCCGAACTCAACCCCATAGGAGTTCACGTTCTGGCCCAGCAGCGTGACCTCAATGGCGCCGTCGTTCACCAGGGCCTGGATCTCGGCCAGGATCTCACCGGGGCGGCGGTCACGTTCCTTGCCGCGCAGGGAAGGAACGATGCAGAATGTGCAGGTGTTGTTGCAGCCGACGGAGATGCTGACCCAGCCGGCGTAGACGGAGTCGCGCTTGGTGGGCAGCGTGGATGGGAACACCTCAAGGGATTCCAGGATTTCCATCTGGGCGTCCGTGTTGTGGCGGGCGCGCTCCAGCAGGACCGGCAACGCACCGACGTTGTGGGTCCCGAAGACAACGTCCACCCACGGTGCACGTTTTTGGATGGTGTCGCGATCTTTTTGCGCAAGGCAGCCACCCACGGCGATCTGCATTCCTGGGTTGGATTCCTTGACGTGGGCCAACATGCCCAGGTTGCCGTACAGCTTGTTGTCCGCGTTCTCGCGGACTGCGCAGGTGTTGAAAACAACGACGTCGGGACTGGGCCCCACGGGCTGGCCGTGCCCGTCCAGCTCACCTGTGCCGCCGGCGTCATCGAAGGCGACCAAGCCTGCCGTCTCCAGCAGGCCAGCCATGCGCTCGGAGTCGTGTACGTTCATCTGGCAGCCGTAAGTGCGCACCTGGTAGGTGCGGGGCTGTCCGGGCACACTTGCAATGGTGCTGGTGTTCTCGGGGCTGGCTGCGGTTGCGGAAGAATCAACGCTGTTCTGAATCAGGCTCACTAAACCACCTTAAGACCTACCACCAGCGAACAGCTAAACCGCCCAAGGTGCAGACCTGACGGCGGGCGTGTGAACTCAGTACCAGCCGATGGCTTCCGAGTGTGCCCATGCACCGCAGGGCGAGCCGTAGCGTCCCTTGATGTAGCCCAGGCCCCAATCGATCTGGGTCCGGTAGTTGGTGAGCCAGTCGGCCCCGGTCTGGCCGTACCTGCTTGCCGGCAGGGCCTGCGCGATTCCGTAGGCGCCGCTGGAGGGGTTGGTTGCGTTGGTGCGCCAATTGGATTCCCGTTCCCACAAGAGGTTCAGACATTGGAACTGGCCTTGGCCCCAACCAAATGCACCCAAACGGGCCGAAGCGTAAGCCTTCGCGCCAGCGGGGTCGTTGACAGCTCCCCCGGGCACGCCGGGATCAACCGAACCGCCGGGGCTCGGCGGCGCGGGCGTGGTTGGCGCTGGCTGGACCGGGGCAGGCGCTGGTGCTGGTGCGGGGTTCGGTACGACCGGGTTGGGGGCAGGAATAGCGGGCTTGGGCTTTGCGGCTTCATCGGCCGCATGCTGCGCAGCTTCTGCGGCCTGCCGCGCGGCTTCATCCGCGGCCGCCTGCCGCTTTGCTTCCTGTACCTGTTCGTAGGCGGCCACCGCATTCTGGCCCCTACGGTATTCCTGTTCCGTGGCAACGGAGGTGTTGTTCAACGATGCCAGCTGCTCAACGAGGGTGTCGCTTTGTGTTTTCTGTGCGTCTAGGCGAGCAGTCACGGCCGTCTGCGCGTCGACGGCTGCATTGCGCGCTTCCTGAGCCTGCCCCGTTAGTTCCGCTTGGGCAGCAACCGCTGCCTTCCGCGTCTTCTCGAGGGACTCCGCTGTGGCTTTGGACTGCAATGCCAATGCCTGTTTGATGGCGGCTCGTTCTCCAACTTGATGGAGCATTTCTACGCCGTTGAGGCTTTGGGGCGATTCCAAGGCTGAAAGTGCGGAGAAGAGATCGAGTCCCGTGCCACCACTTTTGTAGCTTTGCACGGCGATGGCAACTGCAGCTTCCTTGTAGTGTTCAGCCTCCTGGGCTGCCCGCTTCGATTGGGCGTTCAGGACCCCCACCTCCGCGGTGGCGGCGTCGAGCTTGGCCTGTGTGGTGGCAAAGTCGCCCCCGGCCTTGACTGCGGCCTCACCCAAAGTGCCAGCCTCCGCCTCAAGCGTGTCCAATAGCTGTGAGATTTTGGCTACTTGGACGGCGGTCGCTGCGGCATCGCCCTTGGCCTTTTCAACGTCGGACCAGCTGGGGAACCCGGAGGGCGGGTCGTCCTGCGCCAATGCTGGACCGGCAACAGTTGAAGTCAGTAAAAAACCGGCCGTCACGGAGACGGCCAGGAATCGGCGGAAGGTCAACAGTTGCTTAGTCATATGCCGCTAGCATAACCGTTCCGGGTCACCGAGCGCAGCCCAGGACCTTAAGTCACAGCCTAGGGCACGGGCCGGGGCGCAATTCCCTCACGCCCCTGCCTATTCCTCCACAAGGTGTTCGTCGATGACCTGGCCTACAACGTCAAAGGCCACTGCGGGGTTGAATCCCTTTCGGGCCAGCATGGCGACCCAGCGGCGGGTGTATTTGTCTCGCTCGCTGCGTTCGGCCAGATCGATCGATCCGCGGAGCTTCTTGCGCACCAAGTCAGTGGCTTGCTGGCGCTCGGTATCGTCATCAATTTGCTCAAGGGCATGCTGCGCCAATACCGGGTCGATGCCCTTCTCGGCCAGTTCCCTCTTCAATGCTCCGCGCGCCAGCGACTTGTATTGCGAGCGGCTGCGCACCCACATGTCGGCGAATTCGGCGTCATCAATGAGCTTCACCGCCTCAAAGCGGTCAAGCACCGCCTCGGCCACGTCCTCCGGGATGTGGCGTTCGGCAAGTTTCTGGCTCAGTTGGAGCCGACTCTTGGGCGAGTGCGTCAGTTGGCGCAACACGATGGCCCTGGCCACCGACGCCGGATTGGCGTCGGGGTCCAGTTCCGGTGCTGGTCGAGCATTATTCATGGCTGAACTTAGAAGCCGTCAACAGCCTTGAGCTTTGGCGCAGACTCTTCTTCGGTTTCAGCAATGACGCCAACGCCCAGCTTGGCCTTGATCAAGCGCTCCAGCTCGTCGGTGAGTTCCGGGTTGTCCTTCAAGAAACGGCGTGAGTTTTCCATACCCTGGCCCAGCTGGTCACCGTCGTAGGTGTACCAAGAACCGGACTTGCGGATGATGCCATGCTCAACACCCATGTCGATGATGCCGCCTTCACGCGAGATCCCCACACCATAGATGATGTCGAACTCGGCGATCTTGAAGGGCGGAGCCATCTTGTTCTTGACGACCTTGACTTTGGTGCGGTTACCGACTGCATCCGCGCCTTCCTTCAAGGTCTGAATGCGGCGAATGTCGAGTCGAACTGAAGCGTAGAACTTCAGAGCCTTACCACCGGTGGTGGTTTCTGGGCTGCCGAAGAATACACCGATCTTTTCACGCAGCTGGTTGATGAAAATAGCCGTGGTCTTGGTCTGGCTTAGACGCCCGGTGATCTTACGCAGGGCCTGGCTCATGAGGCGGGCCTGCAGACCGACGTGGCTGTCGCCCATGTCGCCTTCAATTTCCGCGCGGGGAACCAAGGCTGCGACGGAGTCAATGACGATGACGTCCAGGGAACCCGAACCGATCAGCATGTCCATGATTTCCAACGCCTGCTCGCCGGTGTCCGGCTGTGAGACGAGGAGCGCGTCGGTGTCGACACCGAGCTTGGCTGCGTATTCCGGGTCGAGTGCGTGCTCGGCGTCAATGAATGCAGCAAGCCCACCGAGCTTCTGGGCGCTGGCGACAGCGTGCAGGGCCAAGGTGGTCTTACCTGACGATTCCGGTCCGTAGATCTCAACAACACGCCCGCGAGGCAGGCCGCCAATGCCCAGGGCCACGTCCAAGGCGATGGATCCCGTGGGGATCACTTCGATGGGTGCGCGAACGTCGTCACCCAAGCGCATGACTGAGCCCTTGCCAAATTGCTTGTCAATCTGGGCCAATGCTGCTGCCAGCGCTTTTTCACGGTCTGCGGGAGCGGCCATGATTCACCTCGGTCTTTCCTTTGCGCCGTTTCCGGCCCCGTACCACCACGCGGTAAGCGCAGCGCACGGTTAGTGGTCTGATGCAATGCACATGCAATTTTGTCTTCTTCGCCGGTTTCCCGTGCGTCCTGCCGGCGAATTGCTCCGGCAGGCTTGTCTCGTTAACTAAAACGCTAGTTCAAGGGTCTGACATTGTCTGCCACTACCCCGTCCCAAGACAGAATTTGTGGACAACTTTTTCACTTACCCACAACGCAGCATAGGACCCAGTATAGATTTGATCGAATAAATATTCGATCAAATCACGCATAAGAGGCGGCGTGTCGTAATAAGGAGTTAGTTTTGGGGTCAGCTTTTAGGGGCTATGTCCCTGCCAAGCCACCTCGACGGCGGGACGTCCTGCATTTTGCAGACCTCTATCCAGATGTCCTTGGGATTAAATCCGGCGCGCAGGGCATCGCTGGCCGTGTTTCCACCGACACCACTGAGCACCAGGTCGCGGGCAAGGACCCGTGAATAGGAGGGGCTGAACTCATCGTCCATCAATCGCCAAAATTCGCTAACTCGCACGCACCCATTCTCGCATGCCCGCTGCCGCACCATGCGCGTGAGGTGGCAGCCGTTGATTCGAATCGACGACGTCGGAACCAACCCACCGGCACACCGCGGACTCACGCCGTCGTACTTGCGCCAAAGTACGCGCCAAAACATGTGGGCAAGAAAAACTGGACCCCGCCAGAGACGGGATCCAGTTTTACATCGGGGACCTCAAGGAGGGCCGGCAGGCTTAGAAAGCGTTGGACATTAAGCCCTTGCTCAATTCGTCGGAGAGTTCCTCGTTCAGGTCCCTGCCGTAGCGGGCAGAGAATTCCTGGGGAACAGTGTCCGGGATAGCCACGCCTTCAGCGATGGCCAGACGATCACTCACTTCGCGGAGCATGAGTGACAGCGGCACTTCAAGTGCGGAACAGATTGAAGCCAGCAGCTCGGAAGAGGCTTCCTTTTGTCCGCGCTCCACTTCGCTCAAATAGCCTAGAGAGACACGTGCATTGTGTGAGACTTCACGGAGTGTGCGGCCTTGACGCTGACGCACATCTCGCAGAACGTCTCCAATTTCGTGGCGTAGTACCACCATTTTGCGCTCCTTCTGCTGATGTGGTTTTTCGTCTGCCAAACCCACATCCCGCCAGCGCACGACGCCGTTTACGGATACGGGTTGTTTCACCATTGGTATCGCCTTACTCCTTGTTAGATCACGGCAGTTTCATTGAAGCTGCCAGCATCTGACGGATCTTCCGTCAAACACTTTGCCCGTTAGGTGTTCCCATCCTAGAGGGGATGGAGGCACTTTGCGTTCACTATGACTAACTATCTGGTCACAACTTTTGTTCCCCGGCAGCATTAATAACTTGCTGCAGGAGAGAAATGGCCTCCTGCGTGGCCTGCAGCCGGATCATTTCACGATCCCCGGCGAAGTGATATTCATAGGATTTCGACTCCCCGTCCAACGCAACGCCGATGTAAACGTGGCCCACATCCTTGCCCTGGTGCGGTTCTGGACCGGCAACACCGGTGGTGGAAATTCCAACGCGGGCACCGGCTGCCGTGCAGGCACCCAAGGCCATGGCGCTGGCTACTTGCGGATCAACCGCACCCTGGGTCTCCAGCAGTGAGGCGGAAACGCCCAGAAGCCGTTCCTTGATGCTGTTTTGGTAGGCAATGATGCCGCCTTGCAACATTCCCGAGGAACCAGGGACCTGAATGATCGTTGCTGCCACCATGCCTCCGGTCAACGATTCCGCGGTTGCCACCGTGATATTCGCCGCGATGGCCGATGCCACCAGCTCGGCCAGGCTTGTTTCAGTCAGCACGGTTACCCCTTCGCCTGCACGGAGGCACGCCCGGATCGTCCGGCGTTACGTAACTGCCACGCCTTAACAATGTAGTCAATTCCCGTAACAACCGTGACAGCCAGCGCGGCCAGCATGATCACGAGCGCCAGGATTGACAGCCAGCTCACGGCCGGGGTGACGGGGAGCAGATAGACAAAGATGGCCACGGTTTGCATGACAGTCTTGAGCTTCCCGCCCTTGGAGGCAGCCATGACGCCATAGCGGATCACGACGAAGCGCAGCAGGGTTATGCCAACCTCGCGCACCAGCATGACAATGGTGACCCACCACCACAGCTCCCCCCCGACCGAGAGCATAATCAGGGCCGAACCGATCAGCAGTTTGTCGGCGATGGGATCAGCGATCTTGCCAAAGCTGGTGATGAGGCCACGTGCCCGGGCGATATCGCCGTCGAGCTTGTCGGTGTAGATGGCCACAACAAACAGGGCCACGGAGATCCAGCGGAGCGGGCCGTACGCGCCATCGTCGGCTACGAACGCCCAGATGAAGAAGGGCACCAGCACAATGCGCAAAAGGGTCAATGCGTTGGGAAGATTCCAGTTCGAAGGGCGCGGCGCCACCGTTTCACTCACAGTGCAAGGCTATCTGTAAATAGGTCCACGGGAACATTTACGGCGGCTGAGGTCTTTAGCGTCCGGTCAATGACCATGCGTCTTCACTTCCTTCGTCGTCGTCGCCATCGTTGTATTCAACGGCCTGCGGACGGCTGGCCAAGTCTTCTGCCACAAGGTCCCCGCCCCAGCCGTGGTTGGCGTTGGCGTTGTCCGCGAGAGCCGCGATCATGGGGTCAACAGCCGGTGTAGCCATTGAAGATTCGACGACGGATCCCCCGGCCGGGCCTCCAGCCGCGCCTCCGTCGCCGCGGATGGCTGCCAGAGTTTCGGCCAGGTCGTCTGGCTTGACCAACACATCGCGCGCCTTGGAGCCCTCGGAGGGGCCCACCACACCGCGGGATTCGAGCAGGTCCATGAGACGGCCGGCTTTGGCGAAACCTACACGCAGCTTGCGCTGGAGCATTGAGGTGGAGCCAAACTGTGTGGTGACCACCAATTCGGTGGCCTGCAGCAGCACATCCATGTCGTCGCCAATATCATCCTCGATGATCTTCTTGGGAGCCTCGGCGGCAACATCGTCACGGTAGGTGGCTTTCAGCTGGCCCTTGACGTGATCCACGACGGCCTTGATTTCAGCCTCCGTCACCCAGGCGCCCTGGACACGGACCGGCTTGGACTTGCCCATGGGCAGGAACAGCGCGTCACCCTGACCCAGGAGTTTCTCGGCACCGGGCTGATCCAAGACGACACGGGAATCTGTCACGGATGAGGTGGCAAAGGCCATGCGGGAGGGAACATTGGCCTTGATCAGGCCTGTCACCACGTCCACGGACGGTCGCTGGGTGGCCAGGACCAAGTGGATACCGGCCGCACGGGCCAACTGCGTGATGCGGACAATGGAATCTTCCACGTCGCGGGGTGCAACCATCATCAGGTCGGCGAGCTCGTCCACAATCACCAACAAGTACGGGTAGGGCCGCACGATGCGCTTGGAGTCAACGGGCGGGTGCACGTTGCCAGCCTTGACAGCCTTGTTGAACTCGTCAATGTGCTTGAAGCCGTAATTGGCTAGATCGTCATAGCGCTGGTCCATCTCCCGAACCACCCACTGCAACGCCTCTGCGGCCTTCTTCGGGTTCGTGATGATGGGGGTGATCAGGTGCGGAACACCTTCGTAGGCTGTCAATTCCACGCGCTTGGGGTCAACCATGACCATGCGCACCTCATCAGGGGTCGCCCGCATCAAGATGGAGACAATCATGGAGTTCACAAACGATGACTTACCGGCACCCGTGGCACCGGCCACGAGCAGGTGGGGCATCTTGGCAAGGTTGGCTACAACAAAGCCACCCTCGACGTCCTTGCCCACGCCCATGACCATGGGGTGTTCGGTGCGCCGGGCGTTGGCCGAACGCAGCACATCGCCGAGAACCACAATTTCCTTGTCGGCATTGGGAATCTCAATGCCGATGGCGCTCTTGCCCGGGATGGGGCTCAAAATACGCACATCCGAAGAGGCGACGGCGTAAGAGATGTTCTTGCTCAGCGCCGTCACGCGCTCAACCTTGGTGCCAGGCGCGAGCTCAATCTCGTAGCGGGTCACGGTTGGCCCACGGCTGAAGCCGGTGACCTTCGCGTCGACGTTGAATTGCTGCATGGTGTCCGTCAGTGCTGCCACGACGGTGTCGTTTGCTTCCGTGGCATCCTTGCCGGGAGGGCCAGCCGGCAGGAATTCTGAATCGGGCAACGTGTAGGTCACATCTCCCGATAGCTGGAGCTGCTCGGAACGGGCCGGGATCGGTGTGGGCGGTGCCAGCGGCGGGGCCGGAATGGCCTGGGTGGTAGCCGAGCCGAGATCGTACACACCAGCGCCGGCGGTTTCCCGAGCCGTATTCACGGCCACAATGCCGATCGCCTCGGTGACAGGCTCAGAATCCTGCTGAACATCGAACACGTCCGAGGTGGTGGGCAGACCCTGGCGAGCCTTGATCTTGTCTGCGGCCAGCTGGTCCCGGGTTGGTCGGCGGACCCCGGGGCGAAGGGAAGGCGAGTCCGACGTCGAAACGTCCGTGCCGTCGTCGTCCGCCTCAATGAGCGCGGTTGCGAAGGCCTCGGTACCCACCACGTCCTCGTACTCGGCTTCCCGGGCGGCCTTCTGGCGTGCGCGCAGGCCACGGGGCTTTTTCGGCTCGCCTTCATGCTCGTAGAGGTAACTCTGATCATGCCCGTTGGCTGGGTTCTCGCTGGCGTAACCAGGCTCGGCGCCCATGAGCATTTCGTAAATGCCACGCAGGCGGGCCGGAATATGGCGCACCGGGGTGTTAGTCAGGACCAGGACACTGGCGAAGGCCACGATCGAGAAAATGATGATGGCCGTAATGGAGCCAAGGTTTGCCACGAGCCCGCCGCTGAGGGCACCGACCATGCCACCGGCAGCGCTGATCCCGGCAAAGCCGTCACCGATATTTGGGTTCCCGGCCGCGACATGTGCCAGGGCGCAACCGGCAAGCGTCAGGATGGAAAATCCGAGCGCGACCCGGTTGTTGGTCGACATATTGCTCGGCTGGCGGAACACCAACACGGAGAAGATGAGGAACATCGGCGGCAACAGCACTGCAAACCAGCCGAAGCTGCCTTGGAAGACCCCGCGCACGGAATCGGCAACGGGTCCGGTCAGGCCCCACCACTCAAAAGTAGCTGTGACCAGGGCCAGCAGAAAGAAGAGGAGCCCAGCACCGTCGCGGCGCTCCTCGGCCGGCATGTTGCCCTTGTCGGTGCCCATGCGGCGGATTGCGGCACCAACCAAATGGCCAAATCCTTGCCAGAAGGCGACCGCCATGCGCACGGGCCACACCAAATGAACCTCCGGCGCGGATGCGGAAGGTTTGCTGCGTGAGACCGGCGTTTTAGTGGTCTTGGGGGTGCGCGAAGAAGCACTGCCCTTCTGACCGGTGGACGAACGGGCGGGGGAAGAACGAGTCGCCATAGTTCAACGGTACCGCCCGCAGCGCGGAATCATGCGGATTTAGCCGCCGAAGTGCCCGTGGTGACGGGCACAACGGGAGCCCCACGAAAAATGACGCCGATCCCTCTTTCGGAGTCCGGGATCCCGGGATCCGAAAGAGGGATCGGTGTCATTAATGCAGGAGTGCCTTGTTAAGCTTCCAGGACCACCGGGATGATCATGGGGCGGCGGCGCAGTTTCCGGTTGACCCAGGTGCCGATCACGCGGCGCACCACCTGCTGGAGCTGGTGTGTTGTGTGATCGGTGTTGGCCATGACAGCTTCTTCGAGGGCCTCGGCGATCTTGGTCTTGATGTCATCGAAGACGGAGTCGTCCTCGGCAACGCCACGGGCGTGGATGTCCGGGCCGGAGACGATCTTGCCGGTTGCCCGGTTGACCACCGTGATGATGGAGATGAACCCCTCATCCCCCAGGACACGGCGGTCCTTGAGGTCGGCATCGGTGATTTCGCCAACGCTTTGGCCGTCAACGTAGACAAAGCCACACTCAACCTGGCCCACAATCTGTGCCACGCCGTCCTTCAAATCGATGACGGATCCGTCATCTGTCAACAAGACGTTCTCGGCCGGAACACCGGAGGAGATGGCGATGTTGGCATTCGCGATCAGGTGGCGGGTCTCGCCGTGCACGGGCATGACGTTCTTTGGTGTGAGAATGTTGTAGCAGTACAACAACTCCCCCGCGGCAGCATGGCCGGAGACGTGAACCTTGGCCGTGCCCTTGTGGATCACGTCGGCGCCACGTTTGAGCAGTCCGTTGATGATGCGGAAAACGGCGTTTTCATTGCCAGGGATCAGGGAGGACGCCAAAATGACGGTGTCACCCTTGCCCACGGCAATCTTGTGGTCACCATTGGCCATGCGGGACAGCGCGGCCATCGGCTCGCCCTGAGAACCGGTGGACATCAGGACAACCTTGTTATCCTCCAGTGAGTCCACGTTCTTCAGGTCCACCAGCACATCGGCCGGCACATGCAAATAGCCCAGTTTTTCGGCAATGGCCATGTTACGGACCATGGAACGGCCTACGAAGGCCACCTTGCGGTCATGCTTGACGGCGGCGTTCAAGACCTGCTGGACGCGGTGCACATGTGAGGAGAAGCTGGCCACGATGATGCGTTTGTTGGCCTTGCCAAACAGTGCTTCAAGGGTGGGGCCGATCTCGGCTTCGCTGGTGGTGAAGCCGGGAACGTCCGCATTGGTGGAGTCGACCAGGAACAGGTCAACTCCTTCCTCGCCCAGACGCGCAAAGTGGCGCAGGTCCGTGGTGCGCCCATCCAGCGGTAACTGATCCATCTTGAAATCGCCTGTGTGCAGCACCGAGCCGCCCTCGGTCCGGATGAACACGGCCAGCGCGTCGGGGATGGAGTGGTTGACTGCCACGAATTCGCACTGGAACGGGCCGAGCTGTTCTACCTGCTCTTCCTTGACTGTCAGCGTCCAGGGCTTGATGCGGTGCTCGGTCAACTTGGCCTCGATGAAGGCAAGAGTCAGCTGCGAACCGATCAAGGGGATGTCATTGCGCAGGCGCAACAGGTACGGAACGGCGCCGATGTGGTCCTCGTGGCCGTGAGTGAGCACGATGCCCACCACGTCCTCGAGGCGGTCCTTAATGTAGGAGAAATCCGGAAGGATCAGGTCAACACCTGGCTGGTCTTCCTCGGGGAAAAGGACGCCGCAGTCAACGATGAGCAGCTTTCCGTCCATTTCAAAGACGGTCATGTTCCGGCCGATTTCACCGATGCCACCGAGCGGAACAATCCGCAGGGTCCCCTTGGCCAATTCCGGCGGGGTCCGCAGGCCCGGCTCAGTCGTTTGGGTCATGTTTAGAGTTCCATTCCAGCTTCCGCAAGGTCAGCCTTGATCATGGCGATCTCGGCCTCGCCCGGCTCCACCAGGGGCAAGCGAACAACCGAGTTGGACAGGATTCCCTGCCACTTAAGAATTTGCTTGACCGCCACGGCGCCCTGTACATGGCCCATCGTGGCACGGATGACCGGGTCCAGTGCGAAGTGGATCTGGCGGGCTGTGACGAAGTCGCCAGCGGCCGCGGCATCGATAAGCGCGCGGAACTGCTGGGGCGCAACGTGGGCACTGACACTGACAAGTCCGACGGCGCCGGCGGCCATCAGCGGCAGCGTCAGTCCGTCGTCGCCCGAGTAAACATCGAGATCGGTGTTGGCCAGGACGCGGCTGGTTTCGGTGAAGTCGGCCTTGGCGTCCTTCAGGGCGGTGATCTGCGGGTGCGCAGCCAACTTAATGATGGTCTCCGTGTGGATGGGCACCCCGGCACGGCCGGGAATGTCGTACAGCATCACGGGAAGGTCAGTTGCGCCGGCGATGGCTTCGAAGTGGGCCTGTATGCCGGCCTGGCTGGGCTTGTTGTAGTACGGGGTGACAAGCAGCAAACCGTCGATGGCCAGCTTGGCCGCACGCTGGGACAGGCTGACGGAGTGGCGGGTGTCGTTGGTTCCGGTGCCGGCGATGACGCGAGCACGGCCGCCAACGGCGTCGATCACGGCCTGGAACATGCCCAGGTTTTCCTCGTCCGTCAGGGTGGAGGTTTCGCCGGTCGTGCCAGTGACGAGGATACCGTCACAGCCGCCGTCGACCAGTTTGTTGGCGAGCTCGCCGGCCGCCTTGTAATCCACTGCCCCATCGGCGGTGAAAGGGGTGACCATGGCGGGCACCAAAGTACCAAACGGGCGGGAGGAGATTTGAGTTGCAGACATAGCTAAAACGTTACCTGCTCGGCGGTGATTTTGCGCAACGCCGTCCACAAATCGGCCTGCGGTACTGCCCACACCCGGGTTTTAGAGGGAGCGCAGGAACGGTAGCCATTCATCGAGCACAGGCCCGGACGGGATGAGCGTGTTTCCGTGGTTGCGGCCCGGCAGTTCCACGAGGCGCGCGTTGGGCATGAGTTCAACGGCACGCAGGGAATCCGCCAACCGGGCCCGGTCCTCGGTGCCCGCCATCAGCAGTGAAGGCAGCGCAATTCCAGCAATGTCTTCTTCCGGAATCGCAGGATCGGTCTCCGTCTGGGCAAAGTAGGCCCGGAGCGCGGGGGCGTCGTTGGCCAAGAAGGCCGCCTGGGTTTGAGCATCCAGGGGCCGCCCGATGGCAGCTTCCCACCCATCTACGAAGGAGGGCATGCCGCCTTCGCCAAGGGCGGCGTCGTACTCGGGGAAGAACAGCCTACCGATACTGCCCGGCTGGATTCGGAAGGTGCCGCCCAACGATGTCAACGACAAGAGCCGTTCGGGAGCGGCAACGGCAAGTGAGAAGCCCAGGCGGGCACCCACCGAATAGCCGCCGAAGTGGGCTTGTTGTGCACCGGCTGCATCAAGAACAGCAAGGGCGTCGGCCACGAAGGTGTCCATGAGGTAGTCACTTTGGGCGTGGGGTTTGCCGCTGCGGCCGTGTCCGCGCAGGTCCATGGTGATGACCTGAAAGTTCTCCCGGAGGGCCTTGGTGTAGCCAAATCCGCGCCAGATCGCCTTGCTCAGGGCGCTCCCGTGGACCAGCAGGATGGGCTGGCCGGCCCCGACCACGTCGTAGGAAAGCTCGACGCCGTCGTGCGGGTTGTGGGCAATAGCCATGGGGAGCCCTCCTTTTGGCGGATCAGCTTAGGGGTGCGCGCGGAAAAGGGCGACGGCGTCGCGCATGGTTTTGCGGGCTCGGCTGCGATCCCCGGAGGCATCGTAGGCGCAGGAGAGTCGGAACCAGGAGCGCCAGTCTTCCGGTGCAGCCTCGGCTTCCAGCTTGTACTTTTCGAACTCCGCATCGGCGGCTTCGCGGACGATCCGGCCAGCGGGGGTCCGTGGAAGGTTGTCCTCGGGAAGTCCACCCTCGGCTTCAAGGACGTTGGCCATCTTTTCGGTTCGGGCGCCGAACAGGATTTCGCTGATCAAAGCCCACGCCGCCACGAGCGGGATGACGAAGTAGGAAAGCCCCAGCAGCTTGGCAATCCAGTCCGAGTCGCCGAGCAGCAGCACGGCGCGCTGCATCATGACCACGATGTAAAACACCAGCAGCAAGGTGATCAGGCCAACCCAGATTTTGGTTTTGGAGATTTTCATTTTGGCGAATGCGTTTGCCACGGCCTAACCCTCCAGGTCCAGGTAGCCGTCAAGGCCCACCGTCAGGCCGGGGCGGGTTCCAACGGTCCGTACGCCAAGTAGGACGCCGGGCATGAACGATTCGTGGTTGAAGGAATCGTGGCGGATCGTCAAGGCTTCGCCGTGACTGCCCAACAGGACCTCCTGGTGTGCAACGAGTCCGGCGAGTCGGACGCTGTGCACGGGGATGCCGTCGATCGAGGCGCCGCGGGCGCCGTCGAGCTCGGTTTCGGTGGCATCGGGGGCCGCGGAGACGCCTGCGGCGGCCCGGGCAGCCGCCACGAGCTGTGCTGTGCGCAACGCAGTGCCCGAGGGCGCATCAACCTTGCGGGGGTGGTGCAGCTCGATGATTTCAACCGAGTCGAAGTAGCGTGCGGCCTGGGCGGCGAAGCGGGTTGCCAGCACGGATCCAAGAGCAAAATTCGGGGCGATCAGCACACCAGCTTCGGGGTGTTCTGCCAAGAGTTCTTCCAGCGCGGCGAGCCGTGGGGCGTCCCATCCGGTGGTGCCGACCACGGCGTGAATGCCATGTTTGATGGCGAAGTGCACATTGGCTTCTGTGGAATCCGGCACGGTCAAATCCACCACAATCTGGGCACCTAGCTCAACCAGCAGGTCCAGCGAATCATTGCGGCCCAAGGCTGCCACCAGTTCCAGATCCGGTGCAGCGCCAATGGCCGCTACAGCGGCCGTTCCCATTCGTCCCTTGGCGCCGAGTACGGCAACCTTCAGCAATTCACTCATGTGTTTAAGACTACTGGGTTTCCGTCCCCGCCTGATCCGGCAGCTGCCCGGCCCCCACCCATTCCACCGAACCGTCAGTAAAGAACTGCTCTTTCCAGATGGGCACCTCAGCCTTGATGCGCTCCACAAGCGCGGAACACAGCTCAAACGCTTCGGCTCTGTGCGAGGAGGCCACGACGCATACAAGCGCGGGCTCACCGATTTCCAACGGTCCCACACGGTGCGCCACCCAAATCCGCACGGGGTGCCCGCTGGGATCCCTGACGGCACCGAGAGAGGCGAGGACATCGCGGAGCACGCCGGCGGCGAGGGGATGCGCGCTGTAGCTCAACCGCGCGACCTGCTTCCCGCCGTCGTGGTTTCGCACAATGCCGCTGAAGGTGACCACGGCCCCGGCTGTGTCCGATTCAACCGCGGCGATGGCGGCATCCACGGAGATGGGTTCGGCGCTGAGTCCGGCAAAAACGATGTCGATGCTAGTGCCCATGGTGGCCGCCCACTTGTTCGCAGAGGTGTTTGATGATGGGGTCCAACACGGCCAGCCCGTCCATGACGCCGGAGGGGGAACCGGGCAGGTTCACGATCAGCGTCCGGCCGGAAAGTCCGGCGTGTCCCCTGCTCAAGGCGGCCATGGGTGTCTTGAGCATCCCGGCCGCGCGAATGGCTTCCATGATGCCCGGGATGTCCCGCTCGATCAGCGGCAGGGTCATCTCCGGCGTCTGGTCATCCGGACTAAGCCCCGTTCCGCCGCTGGTCAGGACGACGGCGGGATGTTGCGTCAGCACCGCCCGCAGCGCCGCGCCTACCGGAGCCCCATCGGGAACAACGATGGGAGCCATGGCTTCGAAGCCGTGCTCCCCGAGCCAGTCGGCGATGACGGGGCCGGTGAGGTCTTCATAGGTACCCATGGCCGCACGGGTTGAGGCAATGATGACAGCTGCTGTGCCCAGATGGGTGCCCGGTTCGCAGGCGCTCATGGCTGCTGACCTTCGCCGGCAACCCAGTCGCCGCTCTTGCCACCACTCTTGGCCAGCACCTGGATGCCGGAAATGACCGCATGCTTATCCACGGCCTTGATCATGTCGTACACACTGAGAGCCGCGACGGAAACCGCTGTCAGGGCTTCCATCTCCACACCGGTGACCCCCCGCGTCTTCACGGTTGCCAGCACCGTCACAAACGTTTCACCCAGGTCAAAATCAACTGTGACCTTGGAGATCGGCAACGGGTGGCATAGCGGAATAAGGTCAGGCGTCTTTTTGGCTCCCATAATGCCGGCAACCCGGGCCACGGCCAGCGCATCACCCTTGGGCAGTCCTCCCGCTCCAAGCAATTTCATGACGGCGGCCGTGGTGTTCACCGTGCCGGTGGCGGTGGCCTCGCGGGTGGTGACGGCTTTATCGGAAACATCCACCATGGCGGCAGTTCCGTCGTGCCGGAGGTGGGTCAGGGAAGGCGTATCTGAGGTAGTCACAACAGCAATACTTCCACTTTTGCGCCGGCCTGCAATTCGGTGACGCCTGCCGGAATGGTGATGAATGCATTGGCTTGGGCCAGGGCGCCCAATAAATGGGATTGCGGGCCGCCAATTTCACGCACGGATGCCCCAGATTCGAATTCCGGCCCGGAGTAAATGCCGCGGCGCATCTGGAGCTTTCCCGCCGGAGAGCTCATGGCGTGCTCCAGTGTGGCAATAACGTGCTGCCTCGGTGCCGGGGCACCGATGAGGGCGGACAACGCCGGGCGGAGAAAGACTTCGAAAGAAACAAAGGCGCTGACGGGGTTGCCCGGAAACCCAAGAAAAGGAACCCCTCTGTAGCTACCCGCGGCTTGTGGACCGCCGGGCTGCATCGACACGTGCCCAAAATCCACCTGTGCATGGTCCTTGGCTAGTGTCAGTGCCTGTTTGACCACCTCGAAGGCTCCAGCGCTGATACCTCCTACGGAAATAATCAGCTCGCAACGAGGTGCCCAAGCTGTGCCGGGTGCCGAGGCGCCCACGAATTCATCGAGCAGTTGGAGTAAACCTTCGGGGTCATCCCTGACAACCAAGGACTTGATCACATCCACACCGGCAGCCTCAAGGCTGGCATGCAGCAGGGATTCGTTGGCATCGAAGATCATCCCGGCCGGCAGGCCATCAGCGGCCACAGGGTCGCCAGGGGATACCACCTCGTCACCGGTTGTCAGCAGGAGCACCCGAGGCTTCCTTCTGAGCCGAAGTTGGGTCATGCCCATGGCCGCCGCCAACCCCAGATGGGCGGCATTGAGCAGTGTCCCGGCGGCAATGACCGTAGCTCCTCGCCGAACGTCGCTCCCCTGGGCACGGACAAAGGTGCCGGCCGCTGTTGTAGGCAGGTCCACGGTCTCCCCGGCTGCGCCAAAATGATCCGGGATTGCCTGCTCGATGGGGATCACGGCATTGGCCCCGGCCGGAATCATGGCACCGGTCATGATGGGTGCCGCAGTTCCAGGAAGCAGCGGGGCCGGCACTGCGCCAGCCGCGATGGTGGCGGCGACCCGGTAGGTGGTTGATTTCCCTGAATCAACGCCCTGGGGTTGTTTGTGGGCCACATGGACGGCATACCCGTCCATCTGCGAATTGGCAAACGGCGGCAGGTCCACGGGGGCGGTCAGATCCGTGGCCAGCACGCGGCCAAGTGCCTGCATCAGCGGCAGTTCTGTGCTGGCAACGGCCGCGCCTGACTCTTTGGTGGCGGAGTCCAGAAGATCGGCCCAGCTCTGGCGCAAGAGCTCTTCAACGGCGTGTTGGTGTTCGGCAACTGTTCTACGCATGGTGTCCTCCCGGCGGGGCAGCGTGGCGCTCCCTCTCCCTAATCCTAGGCGAGCCGGCTGGGAGGTACGGGGCACGGAAGGGCAGATGGCGCCGTCGTTCTTCACATTCGTGGCCTTTGAGCACCAAAGCGTGGCCGCGAGAGCGCCAAAGGCCAAATAATGGCGTAGCGTTGAGGGATGGAAAGCGAACGTGTGGCATTGGGCCTGCCGGTAGTGCGCCCGGGCTCCCCTCCGGCCGGCTTGCCGCGCACCGGCGGTGAAGAGAACGGCCTGCTGGACCAGTTTGGCCGCGCCGCGACGGACATGCGCCTGTCGTTGACTGACAAGTGCAATCTGCGGTGCCAGTACTGCATGCCCGAGGCTGGGCTCGAGTGGCTCAAGAAGGACAAGCTGCTCACCGCGGCCGAAATTGTCCGGCTCGTTGGCCTTGGCGTGAACCGTTTGGGTGTCCGGGAACTTCGGCTGACAGGTGGCGAGCCGCTGGTTCGCGCTGACCTCGTGGAGATTATTGCCGCGCTGCGCCAGAATCATCCCGATCTGCCCATTTCCTTGACCACCAACGGTGTTGGCCTGGCGAAAAGGGCGCAGGCCCTGGCCGACGCCGGGCTGACGCGGCTCAACGTATCCATGGACACACTGCATCACGACGCCTTCCTGCAGCTGACGCGCCGGCCGTTCCTCGACCAGGTACTTGCCGGTATCGAGGCCGCATCGGCCGCCGGGCTGGCACCGATCAAGATCAACGCCGTGCTCCTGCGCGGCATCAACGACGCGCATGCGGCCGAGCTGCTGCAGTGGAGCCTTGACCGCGGATATGAGCTCCGCTTCATCGAACAAATGCCGCTGGATGCCGATCACGGCTGGACCCGCGAGGGCATGATCACGGCTGCCGAAATGCGCGCGCTGCTGGCGCCTGACTTTGCTTTATCACCCGATCCACGCGCCCGGGATGGCGCACCAGCCGAGCGCTTCGAGGTTCGGCACCATGGTTCAACGGAACTGCTGGGCACCGTGGGAATCGTCGCCTCGGTCACCGAACCGTTCTGCTCCGACTGCCGCCGGACCCGCATCACGGCCGAAGGCAAGGTCATGAGCTGCCTGTTTTCACTGACCGAAGTTGACCTGCTGGCCTTGTTGCGTGCCGGCACCTCCGCGGCCGACGACGACGCCGTCGCCGCTCGCTGGATGGATGCCATGTGGGCCAAGCCCAAGGCCCACGGCATGGGCCATCCGGGTCTGGGAGACGCCGATTTTGTCCAGCCAGACCGCAGCATGAGTGCCATCGGAGGATGAGCTTGAACGTACGATTTTTTGCCGCAGCCGCGGCCGCCACTGGCGTCGAAGAACAGCTCGTTGACCTTGCCAAGCTGGCCGGAACGGAACCCTTCACCCTTGCCGAGCTGTCCGCCACGCTCGTGGCGAGCTTTCCGACGTCGGCCTCTCCCCACACTCCACCGCTGGCCGACATCCTTACCCGGTGCAGTTTCCTCGTCAACGAAGTTTCCATCCGGGACCTGTCGGCAGTTCTGGAAACGGGCGATGTCGTCGACGTCCTCCCGCCCTTCGCCGGCGGCTAACGGCTGAGCGCTCTTGGATCCGATCAGCGATCCGCCGGAGCCAGGGGTCCCAGCGCAAGGGCCAACAAAGCCCCGCGGCTTTGCACACCGCATTTTCCGAAGAGTGATTTGAAAATATCCTGGACCGTGTACCGGCTGATCCCCAGCCTGCGGGCCAATGCCGCCGTGTCGTGGCCATTCGCGGCCTGTTCCAGCAGCTCGCATTCCCTGGGGCTGAGGGCGAAGCAGCGTTCAAATACCTCGATCCGTTCCGCTGGGAGGCA
>JBKKBD010000073.1:0-8273 GCA_046714315.1 Specibacter sp. | reverse complement strand
ACCAGGTCAACAACAGCCTGATTGACATCAACGCCAACTACTTCGTGACCCTTGGATGCAAACTGAACTGCCAGCGGCAGACCGATCTTACCGAGTGCGATAACTGCAATCTTCACGTTTACGTTGCCTTCTCTTTGGAACTATGGTGACGGACCGGAGCATTCTTCAACCGGCAGTTGGTACTTAGAATATCGGCCTTTGGAGCCTCTGCGCTTCAGGAGAGAGCCAAGCCACACTTGGGATAGTCATAATTTGGCGCTCATTTCTTAAGTTTACGCTCAATGTATGGAGCCAAGAGACGGGAATACTCGCCATTGAGATGGTTGGCGTCATAGTAGACTGCCACGTTTCCAATCACTGCATAACACTTCACGGAATCACAGAAGTGGTCTGTCAAGTCTATTAGTTTGACGTCTTCCGAAGCCATGTTGGCCACGGCAGCCACCATCGGATCCTTAGGCTGCGCGACGGAACGATCTACAGCGCACGCGAGTGGTTGCTCAGGATTCAGGACAACACATTTCGGATCCCGTACATGCGAGTTCAGCGGAGGATCAGCCAAAACGTAGACGGCACTGCCCTGGTCAGCCCACCGCTGCCAGAACTTCGGAAGTCCCTCGGAGTACAGTGCTTCTTGGGAACGTCCTGACCCATCGTCGAGAGTCTCTCGTCGAGAAAAAATCGAATAGAAAACCATGTCGGGTTTATCCTGCTCGATGAATGTGGCCAGCGACTGGCTGCCAGCTTTGCAGTCCGCGCGTGCCGATGGGCTATCTTTTCCCTCGAAACTGACGAACGGAACATCTGCCACAGGGCAGCCACCTATCAGCGAATAGGTCAACTTCCAACCATGCTTCTTCGCTAGGTCGAGCATCGGCAATTTCCATTGTTCAGCGTGCGAATCACCCACGAGCCACACTGCGGTGGCCCGTGGATTGCCGGCGGAATAATCGCAGACAGCAACCGCAATTCCGCCTGCTCCCTTCCGGTTTGGATCAACATGGCATTCCGGCGCACCTGCAAAGTACTTATTCTTGTCACCCATAACGGTCACCAGTGCTGGGCCAAACGCATCCTTGCAGTTATCCTTAATCGGCATTGCTCCCGGACCGTGACAGGAATTGTTGATGGCATTGTCAGCAAGCGTGGCTGCCTGCCTTTCCTTGATTGTCGCCCCCATGACTAGCATTCCTGCCATGAGTCCTAGGAGCAGCACACCTGCTCCCATCGCTGTAAATGTCGCGCTTGGTCGTGTCCCTAAAATTCGCCAAGATTTCCCAAGGTCTTCAACGAAGGTTTTGGTCAGCCAGGCAAGCGGCAGACACAGGGCAAGCAACAGCAGCTTGTGCCACAACCTCGGCTCCGTGTTAATCACGTAGGGTGCAACGACGATCATGGGCCAATGCCATAAATAGATGGAGTAGGAAATGTCGCCCAACATTTTCACAGGCCGGGCACCAACCAAGCCCTGAAGCGGTGCAACTCTTGAACCGATTCCTGCCGCAATGACTGCCACGGTTCCAAGGACAGGCACGAGGGCCGCAGATCCGGGAAAAGCCGTCTCGACATTAAAACTCACGGCCGTGTACCCGATCGCGGCCCATCCCACCAGCGCAAGCGGTAGTGCAGCAAGTCGGGGAAGACTGATGTGAGTTCCGGCAAGGGCCAACAATGCGCCCACCGCAAACTCCCAGACGCGGGTGGGCGTGACGAAGTATGCGGGGCTCGGATGACTGCCTGTAAAACTGATTGAGAATAGTAGGCTCGCGGAAGCAACCACCCCAATACCCATCAGCAGGAACAACCTTGGGCGCCCCCACTTGCGCCCCACACAATAGAGCCCAAAAAGCACGAGCGGCCAAAAAAAATAAAACTGTTCTTCAACAGACAAAGACCAGTAGTGCTGAGCTATAGTGGCGTCATTTGTCAGGGCGGAATAGTCAACCGATTGAACAGCCAAGGACCAGTTACCCACATAAAGGGCGCTGCTCATGATTTCACGCGCTGTGTGCCCCCATTCCGAGTAAGGAACCCAAATGGCCACGGCCACCGAGGCCACCGCGAGCACCAGGAATGCAGCTGGCAACAATCGCTTGATTCGTCTGGCATAAAAACGGGCCAAGTGGATGCGGGACGTGGCCTGCAATTCTTTGTTCAGATGGGTTGTAATGAGGAAGCCCGAGATAACGAAAAAAACATCCACACCAACGTACCCGCCAGTAACACGACCTGGCCAGAGGTGGTTGAGGACAACCAAACTGACGGCAAGTGCCCTCAGCGCTTGAATATCCGGACGAAACACGGCGCGCCTTGGTCGCTTGTCCAAGCCAATATCGACCTTCATCAATAGTGGTCCTGAACTCATTGCTGAGCAGTTTCCAAAAGGCTATTGGCCGCTACCAGCATGCGGTCACCCGGTATAGTTTGGCGTCGCCTTCGCTATCCACTAATTCAACGGCGTCCGATTTGTTCAGATTTTCAAGACCGGGATACGTCCTGCTCTGCGGATGATCCAGGAGGTATTGTGTCCCAAAATCCAACACGAATTTCACTTTGAGCGTTCGAATCGCATCGCATGTTTCCGGACGCTGCCTCGCAACATTTAGCGACGATTCGACAAGCTCCTGTGCCGGTGTTCTTGGTTGCGACAAGTGGAATTTCAGCACTGGTCTGTCGGCAAAGGCGTAAACCAACGTGGACCCGTTCCAGGGGTTTCCTGCGACGACAGAACTCTCCGGAACCTCGTCGTCAATTCGAGCCAAAAGCTTATACTCGTCGTCAGAAAGGATTGAGCTTTCAGTGTTCCGCTCATAGAATGGCTTGTTTTCACCGATGTAGCTTTGGATGGCTCCAAGCTGGGTGGCGACCACCAAGCCGCCAAGCAATGCCAACACCATCGCCAGGCTAACCGGCCGGGTCCATGAACTAGGCGTCGTTTCTGGACCGGAGGCCGAATCAAGATTCCGATTGAACCACCCAAGAACAGCATCCACCACCTGGGTAAAGCCAAGTGCGGCCAACACCACTGTAAACATCGGCAGATATGCGGCCAGACGGTTGGTGTCGGCGTACCAGATACCTGTCATGAAGGTACGGATAAAACCCGGTTCAATGGCGGCATCAATGATGTACAACCCGGCGGTAACAGCGTAGCTAAGCAGAAGCCAAATCTGCCGGCGCTTCGCCACGACTGAGAAGATTCCAACAATGGCAAGAATGGAAATAGCCCAGGCGACCCGGGTACCCATCGGAGAATTGGTGATCACCTCACCAACCGCACCACCCATGATCTGGTGGGGGCGCCAACCGCTGTAGTTGCCGGGGCGAAGCCTGATCCATGCCGACAGGCCCACAGCTGCACCAGCACCGCTGACCACGAGCACCACCGCGTATTTCCAAAGGGGAGCCTTGGCCCGCACCAGGGACACCGCATGGCGCGCTACCGCCCAGGCGATGATGGGTGCGCTGAAGGCAAGCAACGCACCGACTGCACTCATGTGCGAGAAGGCCAGTCCGGGCGCCAATAGCAGCAGTGCCAGCCACAGCCGCAAGGGGTGTTCCTGGTGGTCGGCGAGCTTGCATAGCATGATGACAACGGCCAGGGCTGCCGGAACAACAGCCACCGAGAGCATGTTGGGGAACAAGGGCCCCCATACCAAAAGCAGGAAGGGGAACGCCGCAAGGCCCGCGGACATGATGCCGGCAGCGATCAAGGCAACAGGCTTGGGTCCGACAACCACCCGCGTGAGGAAAATGACTGAGATGGGCCAAATGATGGCGCCAATGGTCATGTTGACAGCGTTCTCCGCCACAGGCACTGAGGTGCCTGTCAGCTGGACAAGCAAGGCCGCGAGGTCGTGCCAGACAGCTGGATAGACGGCCCCGAGCCCCTGCCCCCCGGCCATCTCCCCCAGGGTAAGCGTTGAGCCGTTCCCCGAGTCCAGAATGTGCCGGACGGCGTTGAGCTGGAAGACGTTGTCATAGCGCTGGGAGATGTTGTCCGGCGCTCCGACCAGCTGCATAATCCGCCGACCAACGAGCAGTGCTCCAGAGCCAGCACCGATGAGGGTGGCGGCAAAAGCCAGCCACGAATCACGGTGCATGCTTCGTGAGTTGGTGTCCTTGCGGCGGAAGCTCGTGGCGAACCAGGCGGCCGCGGAGGCCAACACGCACAGGACCACCAAGGCCCAAACATTCCAGGAAGCGCCCACGAACGGGGCCACCACGGCGGAAACGCCCACCAGTGACAGCGATAGCACTGGCGCCAACCCCAGCAGCGTTATGCGGCGAAACCCGAGGGCAAAAGCCACAAAGGCACCCGGAACAAGTACTAGCGCAATACAGGCCAGCATCGCTGGCACGGCTGTCCACCAGGACACAATTTCCTCCAAGTTGAGTTTGTACGTACTGGCTCGCTCGGAACGTGCCACACTTGCCGCCGTCCCCCGAGGGTGCGTGGCTCTTTGAATCTAGGTGTTTCTACGTCGGAGCTAGCTACGGAGCCTGGCAATGACTTCGTCAACGGGACCGTCCATGATGGCGTGCCCGTGTTCGAGGAGGATGCCGCGGTCACAGACCTTCGCCACAACATCCAAGTCGTGGCTGACAACAATCATGGTCTTGCCGGCCGCATGCAGTTCCTTGATCTTGGCCAGGCACTTCTTTTGAAAGGGCTCGTCACCCACCGCAAGAATCTCGTCAATGAGGAATACATCCGGGTCCGTGTGAACAGCAACGGAAAAGGCCAATCTCAAGTACATGCCCGAGGAATAGAACTTCACCTCGGTGTCAATGAACTCCTCGATCTCCGAGAATTCAACGATGGAATCAAAGGCTGCATCGATTTCATCCTTGCTCATGCCAAGGATAGCGCCATTGAGATAGACGTTGTCCCGGCCACTGAGGTCCGGGTGGAATCCAGCCCCCACCTCGATCAATCCGGCCACCCTGCCGCGAGTCAGGACACTCCCGGTGTCGGGCAGCATGACACCCGAAATATGTTTCAGCAGAGTTGATTTCCCTGATCCGTTGAGACCAAGCAGGGCAACGGATTCACCTGCCGCAATGTCCAGCGTGACGCCGTTCAACGCAAAGAACTTCTTGGAAAGATCTCCCTTGCGCCCCTTCATGATCCAAACAAACGCTTCCTTCAGGGAGCGCGTATGGCGGAGCACAAACTTCTTGCTGATGTCTCTAACTTCAATCGCATTAGTTGTCATTAGAGCTCCTGCGCAAAGCGGCCCTCGAGCCGTCGAAAGACCAGCTGGCCAAGGAGAAGGACTGCCATGGAGATGAGGAGTCCAACCGGGATCCAGACGGACACTAGGTTCGGCACCATGGCCACTGTCTCGGCTGTGGTGGGGTACCAGAAAGCCAGATGGAAGCCCTCAACGGCAACCGTCAGCGGATTCAATTGGTACACGGTGAACCAGGTGGAGCCCAGCTTGTTGTAAACCATTTCCCAGGAGTACAGCACCGGCGACGCCCACGTGGCCACCAACAACAGCATGTCAACAAAGTTCTCGGCATCACGGAAATAAACATTGACGGCGCCAAAAAACAGGCCCAGTCCGGTAGCCAGCAAGGCCACCATGACAAAGGAGGCCAGAGCCACGCCAATCTCAAGGAGTCCCGGCTGCCAACCGTTGAACAGGCACACCGCGGCCAGGATCAGTACCTGTGGCAGGAAGTGAACAGCGGATACCCATACGGACGCCACAGGGAACAGCTGCCGTGGCAGGTAGATCTTTTGAATCAAACCCGAGTTGCCCACCACCGAGCGTGCAGCATTGCCCAACGCTTCGGTGAAGAAGTTGATCAAGGCAATGCCTGAGAACAGGTAGATGGCGTAGTTGGGCATGCCACTTCGGTTGGTGGGGCTTTGCTCCAGACCAAGGAAAACACCCAAGGCAATGTAAAACACAATGAATTGCATGCCGGGTTTTACATAGGACCACAGAATGCCCAGTATTGAGCCCCTGTACCGAACCTTCAGCTCCTTCTGGACCAGAAGGTTCAGAAGATAGCGCGAGCGGACTACATCCAGCAAGCCGCTGCCATGCCCAGGACTGGTCAGCGGGGGAACTGAACTCGATCCGTCAGCTCCCCCAACCCCGGCTGTCACTTATCCGTCACCGTTTTGGGCTCCACGACCGGCGCCGGGTTGGCTGCGAAGGTCTTCTCCCACTGCTGCGGCGACGTGAAGTTGGGCAGTTCTTCCTGGTACGTCTTGGCCAGCTCATCCCAGCGAAGCATGAGCTTCTGGTGCAAGGTGATGCTGCGAACCATGTACTTGCGGAAGGTCTTGGCGTCACGCTTGTACCAGGATGCCCCGGCACCGTCGGATGCCGAAACCAAGGCTGAATTCAGACGTGCCAGGCGCCACCAACGGGCATCCATGGCGGGAACTACCGCCTCTGGTGCATCCACAGCGCCCTCACGGGAGTCGCGGGCAGCGTTAAGAATTCCAGACAAGGCCTGCGAGACGGCGGCAGGCATGCTTGCAGGGGCACTGGGGACAAGGCCAAACTTCGGCGGCTTGAGGCGCTTTACTGCAGGGAACTTGCTCAGGTCTTTGCTGACCTGGGCATCCGTGAAGGTGCTGCGGACCCTGCGGATCTCCGGGAGCTTGGTGCCGATGTTGCGGTGCAGGTGGCCGGGGCCTTCCAGCAAATCTTCGAGAGCCTGCAGGCGCAGTTCAACGGAGGAGTACTGCATGGAGAGCAGGTGGCGCACATCTACCATCATGCTTTCAATGGGCATGCGGCCGCCCCGGGTGTACGGCGAGTAGAGCATTGTGGCCAGCCAACGGTTGCGCTGGTGGAAGTATGCCTGCCAGTCGATCGTGTCGTCTTTTTCGGTCCAGGGCATGTGCCAAACGGCCGCGCCGGGCAAGGTGACAGTCGTGTAGCCGTGGGCCTTCGCTCGGATGCCGTATTCGACGTCGTCCCACTTGATGAAGACGGGCAGGGCCAGCCCGATGTCTTTGATAATTGAGGTGGGGATCAGACACATCCACCAGCCGTTGTAGTCAACGTCGATGCGGCGGTGCATCCACGGCGTTGTGCGCAAATTGCTGGCTGCGAAATCGTGAACTTCCTGGCTTTCGCCAGAGGATTCGTAGCGGAAGCGGTATTCGTTGATGGTTTCGCCAAAGTTATGAACCACCGAACGCTCGTACAGGTTGAACATGTGGCCGCCCACAATGGTGGGAGTGCGCGTGAAGTCGGCAAACTGGACCGCACGCAAGATGCCCTCGGTCTCGATCAGGACGTCATCATCGAGAAGCATGACGTACTTGCTCTTTCCAGCCTTCACGGTTTCCTGCATGCCACGGGCAAAGCCGCCGGAACCACCAAGGTTGGCCTGCTCAACGAGCCTGAAGCGGTGGCCGAGATTGGCGGCGGCCTCTTCGAAGCCTTCTTCATCACGAACTCGCTGGTTTCCCTGATCTGTGACGATCAATTCATCCAAAACCTCGGTGAGGTCCGGTGACTCGGCAAAGGTGCGCAGGTGCTTGACGCAGAAATCAGGTCGGTTGAAGGTGGTGACGCCAACAGAAAGTGTGCCGGCCTCGAAGCCTTCGGGCTGCGGGACTGACCACTCTGCTCGGGTCAGGGTCGTTGCCTGCTCTCCCGTTGCTAGGTCGAACCAGTACCAGCCACCGTCCGCGAAGTTCATAATTGATAGGTCGATGCTGACCGGTGAGCCACTGACAACCTGAAGGCTCTCGACTCTATTGGCCGTACCGCGCGGCGTGGAACGGTAAACGATTACCGTGGCGTCGGCATCCGTCTCGACCGTCAGGCGAACTTTCTCCACATCGGTGTGTGCGCGCCAGTAGCTCGCCGGAAATGCATTGAAATAAGTTCCTAGGGATACACGGCGGAAAGCGGGAAGGCGCAATTCGCGGCGGCCCTGAATGTAATCCGTGCGCTGGCGTGAACCGGAAATGCTGGCGGCAGGGGCAGTGATCCCTGCACCTGATTTCGCGGAGGTTTCATCGGTGGAGACTACTCGCTGGGCGGCGTTGAAATCAACGTACAGCGGCAGAGTGTCGGTGTCGCCGTCGGTCGGGAAGACCACTCGGTGAACTGTCTTCCATACAGTTGAGTCCACAATCATGTCCTGGTTTTCAATCTTGGTTGTTACGCTCACGCGTCAACTCCTCCGCTTTGCAGCTTCGCTCCGCCGGTGAAGTGCGGTTTGATCTTGTTGTCATACATGTTTAGGGCGGAACCGATGGCCATGTGCATGTCGAGGTACTTGTAGGT
>JBKKBD010000072.1:0-9493 GCA_046714315.1 Specibacter sp. | reverse complement strand
ATGTGGACGGCAAGAAGGTGGGCGTGGACCTCGCCGACGCCATCCTGGCCAGCGAGAACAACACCATCAAAATCGCCGACGTGCCCCCCACCGGTGTGACCGTCCAGCGCGGCCACACCCTCGACGGCCTCGGCAAGTACTACCTCGAGACCATCGAACAGTCCGCCGAAGAGCCCGTTGACATCGTCGCCGCGCTCCGCGAATCCAAGGCCGACGTTATGGTCTGCTACCTCCCGGTTGGTTCCGAGGATGCCGCACACTTCTACGCGCAGGCTGCCATCGACGCCGGCGTGGCGTTCGTCAACGCCCTCCCCGTGTTCATCGCCGGCACCAAGGAATGGGCCGACAAGTTCACCGCCGCCGGCGTGCCGATTGTTGGCGATGACATCAAGAGCCAGATCGGTGCCACCATCACACACCGAGTCATGGCGAAACTTTTCGAAGACCGCGGCGTCGTTTTGGACCGCACCTACCAGCTCAACGTTGGTGGCAACATGGACTTCAAGAACATGCTTGAGCGCGAGCGTCTGGAATCCAAGAAGATCTCCAAGACCCAGGCCGTCACCTCCAACACCTCCGCCGTGCTTGGCGAGGATGACGTCCACATTGGCCCGTCGGACTACGTTGCCTGGTTGGATGACCGCAAGTGGGCCTTCGTCCGCCTCGAAGGCCGTAACTTCGGTGACGCTCCCGTGTCCTTGGAATACAAGCTCGAAGTATGGGATTCCCCCAACTCGGCAGGTGTGATCATTGACGCTATCCGCGCAGCCAAGATCGCTCTTGACCGTGGCATCGGTGGACCCATCCTCTCGGCCTCCAGCTACTTCATGAAGTCCCCGCCGGAGCAGTACGCCGATGATATTGCGCACGAGAAGGTCGAAGCCTTCATCCGAGGCGAGATCTAGCCTCTCCTTCCCGACGCTCGCTCACATACGGGGCGTTTCATACCGACGCTCGCTCTGTTGAGGGTGGGTTATGCCGATCGCTCCTTCACATCATGTGGGGGAGCGATCGGCGTTTAACCTACGGGGCAGTCTTGGTGGTGTTAGCTGCCGGAGGCAAAGCCGGATGCGATGGCCGGATCCACCCAGGAGGTCCGCAACGCCTTCTTGATGAGGATTATTGCGTCTTGAAATTCATTGGCCAAGTCCTTGTCGGTGAAGACCAACACTGTCCAGCCGGCGGCCTTGAACGACTTGTCCCGCCGCCTGTCGCTGCGCTGCTGCAGCTCATCCAGGTGATGGGCGCCGTCGTACTGCAATGCGATGCGCCGTGCACGGTACCCGGCGTCCGCCGACGGCGCATTTGGCCCATCCCACAGTTTCAGCTGCAATTCGGGCTCCGGCAGACCGGCGTCGAGCATGGCAAGGCGCATGAGCGTTTCAGGGCCTGAATCGGCACCGATACGCATGAGCTCCATGGCGGCTCTGGCGCGGACGATTCCTTGAAGGTTCTGGTGCCGGCCAAGCATCTCCCGAAGCAATGCCGGAGTGGTGTGCGGCTCGCTTCTGCCCTCGAATTCCGGCCGGGGGATGCGGATGAGCTGGTCGCCCATACACACCAGATCGTTCAGGGGCAGAATGCGTGCCAGATCGAGCCAGGTGCGTGCCGGAGTGCTGATCCGAAGCTCGCCTATTGACTCGACTTCGCCCGGCAGGGCAACCACAGTGTGTCCGACAATGCCAGCCCTGCGCACTCCAGGCAGTCTTTGGGGCTTGCTCAGGTGCAGCTCCCTTGATTCCGAAAGCCACGGCGGCAGGATCAACTTATGCAGTCGCGCTGCTGTGGTGTGCGAGATCCACGCCCCGGGAGTCGCTGTGGACAAGGCCCGAGCGGCCTCTCGAAGCTCAAATTCCCACGACGCCGGGCGGTACAAACCGCGGCTAACACCGGTGAATTCACGATTGCGGAGTCTGTCACGGGACACACCCAGAGACAGCGCCTCACCCAAGGTGAACGGCCCGTGGGGAAGTCCGGGGGTCTGCGGAAAGTCCATGATGACATTGTCGCCCCGATGCGCCGGTGCCCGCAGAAGTTATCCACAGGCACTCGGAACACGACCGGCCGCCGTCGTGATAACGGCGACCGGATGTGATCGAGCGTTGCTCCAGAACGCCCCGGATGTGAGCGAGCGTCACTACTTGATGGAGCCTCTCATAACGCCGGAGATGACCCAGCGCTGGGCGAACAGGTAGACCAGCAGCAACGGGGCCATGGCCATGAGGTACGAGGCAAAGGCTGTTGTGTAGTCCGTGTTGAACTGGCCCTGGAAAACGTACTGCACCAGGGGCAGGGTGCGCGTGTTGGGATCGGAGAGGATCACCAGTGGCAGCAGGAAGTCGTTCCAGGCCCACAGGCAGGTCAAGATGCCCACGGTGGCGTTGATGGGTGTCAGGATCGGGAAGATGACCTTGCGGAACGTTGTCCACACGCTGGCCCCGTCCATGATGGCAGCCTCCTCCAGCTCGGCCGGGATGGACTTAATGAAGGCCGTGTAAACAAAAACGTTGAAGCTCAGCCCGTAGACCGTGTACAGCAGGAACAAGCCCACCGGATTGTCCAGGCCCAGTACGGCCATTTCCTTGGTCACCGGAAGCATGATGATGGGGAACGGCACGAACAAGGCCGCAATGAAGAAGTAGTACAGCCCCTTGAAGAACGGGCGGTGCATGTTGCGGGCAATGGCGTAGGCCACCAGGGAGTTGGTCAGGATGGTCAGGATGACTGCCGCAACCGTCACGATGCCGGAGATGAGCAGTGCGTTGGGGAAATTGGTCAACTTCCACGCGTTGGAGAAGTTCTCCAGATGAATGCTGGTGGGCAGGGCCAGGCCGTTGCCGCTGAGCTGGTCTGAGGATTTCAGGGCCGTGACAATAGTGAAGTACAGCGGGATCAGGACCGTCAGGGAGAGCACAGTCACCAGAAGGGTCAGCGGGATGTTGACGGAGGAACGACGCCGGATCTTGGCCGGGGTGCCAACTGTCAGCTCTGTGGTGCTTGAGATGGGCGTGCTCATGAGAAATCAGCCTCCTTGCGCGAAAGGACGCGCAGCTGCAGTAGGGACAGCACCACAATGACCACTAGGTACACCACGGAGTTGGCCATTTGGTAGCCGTATTCCCCGCCTTGGAAGCCGCCACGGTAGATGACCATGGCCACCGACTCGGTGGAGGTGCCGGGACCGCCGTTGGTCAATGCCACAATCTGGTCGAACGCCTGGAGCAGGCCCTTGAGCGCCAACACCATGTTGATGGTGAAGAAGCCGGAGATCAGGGGGAAGGTGATGGACCAGAACTGGCGCCACGGGGAGGCCCCATCCAGGCTGGCGGCCTCGTAAAGCTCACCGGGAACGGTTTGCAGGCCGGCCAGGTAGATGATGACGCTGAACGCGATGGACTGCCACGCCGTCACGCCCACAATGCCTAGCCACGCCAGGTCCGGGTTGGCCAGGATGGAGGTGGAGAGCCACTCGATGCCCAGTGCCTGGCCAATCAAGGGCAGGTTGTTGGAGATCAGGTAGTTGAAGACGTAGCCAACAATGAGCACCGAGAGGATGTTGGGGATGAAGAAGATCCCCCGGAAGGCCGTCTGGTATTTGATCTTGGAGTTGAGCAGGATGGCAATGAACAAGGCGCCAACGTTCACCAGGATGGTGGTGGTGATGGCAAAGAGGAACGTGAAGCCGTAGGAGGCCAGAATCCTGTCGTCCTTGAACAGGTTCACGTAGTTGGAGATTCCAACGAAGTCCCATTCGCCGTAGCCGGCGTAGTTGGTGAAACTATAGAACATGCCGGTCACGGTGGGGACCGTGTGCAGGATGACAAACAGCACGAGGGCCGGAATGACCATCCAGTAAAATGTTTTGCTGATGCGTGATGGGCGACGGCGCTGGAGGCGGGCTTTGGTGCGGGGCTTCAATGCTTTGGCCGCGGTGGTGGTCATGATCTAGTCCCCTTTCTTGGTAATGGTGCGGGCGGCGACCTTTTCAAATTCATGATCCATACGGGTCAGGAAGGCTGGCTGGTTTTTGTCAAGGATGAATTGCTGCAGAAGCGGTGCAAGCGGGATGCTTGGCGGCACGTGGTGATCGAAGTAGCCAATGACCTTGCCCTCCGCGAAGAGTTCCTGCATGCCGGCCAGCGCCGGATCCGTGCTTGAGGCGGCATCGGTGACGGGGGTCAGCGAGGACTGGGCTGCCGCGTAGTAATCCAGGACCTTCGGGGTCATGAGGTATTCAACAAACTTTTTGGCTTCGGCGGGGTGTTTGGTGTCCTTGCCGATGGCCAGGGTTACATCCACGCCGGAGACGAGAGTGTTCTTGGCCGGATCATTGGTGGTGGGGTACGGGAAGGAAGCGATCTTCGCGTCGGGGTTCGACGCGCGGATGGCCGGGATAGCGAAGCTGCCCTGCAGGTACATGGCAGATTTTCCGGCACCGAATGCGGCGTTGCCGTCGTTGTAACCGGCGGCCTCGGCACCCGGTTGGGCGTAACTAAAGAGTTTTGCCAACTTGGTGGCGGCGTCCGTGCCGTCCTTTTCAAAACTGAACTTGCCGTTCTCCGGCGTCCATCCTGACGAACGAATGTCGTCGAACAAATCGGCGGGCATCAAGTTTCCTGACAGATTCACATAGGAGGGCAGCGCCGTCCAAGCGTCTTTCAGGGTGATGAAGAATGGATTGACGCCGTTGGCCTTGAAGGTGTCGGCCGCAGCGATGAATTCATCCCATGTGGTGGGAACAGCCACACCGTATTTGGCGAAGATTTCCGGGTTGTACAAGACACCGCTGGCGTTGTTGGCGAAAGGCAAACCGTTTGTCTCGTTGCCATGGCAGGTTCCCAGTCCGTTCAGGATGTCTTGAACGGGGGAGTTGACGCGTGCCGCGGCGGGTAGCTCCGAGAGATCCGCGAAGACGCACGCCTTGGCGAGGTCGCCAAAGTTGCCATTGCCGTTGAGGGTCATAACGTCTGGCGTTTTGTCCTTGACCAGCAGGGTGCGGATGGCTGTGTCCGGGTCCGGGACATTGTTGATGACCACGTCGATGGTGGGGTTTGCCGCCTCAAAATCGTCTACGATCTTGGTGAACTGGGCCACGGCCTCTGGTTTGAACTGGAAGAAATCGAGCTTGACACGGCCGTCGGTGGCGGTGCCGCAGCCGGTCAGTCCTAGGGTCAAGGCAAGAACGACGGCGGCACTTGCCACCGCTGTGACGGGCGTTTTTGGGCGCGCTGTAGCTAAGCGTTGTATTGCTTTCATGCGAACTCCTTAGATGGCCCGGGCAGAGTCGGCATCGACCCTGGTGAGCATGATGAGCACTGATTGTTCGGGGAAGAGTACGGGGGAGTGGATGCCAACAGAGCCCAGGACAGCGCCCGGGAGGACGGTCTCGTGCAGGGGCCAGGCGAGGGGCGATTGACCATTGCCCACCTCGTCATCTAGCGGGTGGGAGAGGGCAACCCTGTAGCGGACTTCCGGAGCAAGGCCCGGAAGTGTGATCCTGCCGGAGGGGTACGTGGTGGAGGCCGTTCGCTGGGTCAGCGCAAAGATCGCCCGCCTGCCGTCGTCTGAGACGACACCGCGCACATCCAGTGCCGGGTCCGGAACATCGGCGTGCACGCTGATGCCCGTGTGGAACAGTTCGCGGTGCTCCTTGTGGAACTGTACCCAGCTGGCCAGTTCGGCTGTTTGTGTGTCGCTGATGTCGGCGATGTTCCATTCAATGCCAAAGTGGCCAAAGATGGCTGTGCGGGCCATGAACCCCAGGCTGTGCTGACGGCGCGTGGAGTGCGACTTTGGTCCGCCAATGTGGGCGCCCATGAGTTCGTACGGCACAAGCAGCGAGGTGTTGGCCTGGTTGTCCAAGCGTTCCACCGGGTCGATGCAATCGCTGGTCCAGATCCTGTCGGTGTAGTCAAGGATGCCCAAATCCACGCGGGCACCACCGGAGGCGCAGCTTTCAATTTCCAGCTCCGAGTGCCGGGTCTTCAAGCTTGCCAGTAGCCGGTATAAGGCCAGTGTTGATTCGCGGACCGCGGCGTTTCCGGTGCGCGGATCGGCAGCGTCGAGCAGATCGCGGTTGTGGTCCCACTTGATATAGCTGATGGGGTATTCGGTGAGGATGGCGTCAATGCGGTCTAGGAGGTAGGCGAAGCAGTCCGGATGGGCCAAATTCAAGACCTGTTGCTGCCTGGCGCTGACGGGCCAACGGCTAGGCGTGTGCAAAATCCAGTCGGGGTGGTTGCGAGCCAGATCGCTGTCAGGGTTTACCATCTCGGGTTCGAACCACAAGCCAAACTCCATCCCCAGCCCGCGGACGTGCTCGATGATGGGGCTTAAACCCTCGGCCCAAACGGCCGGGTCAACAAACCAGTCGCCCAGGCCTGCGGTATCGTCGCGGCGGCCAAGGAACCAGCCGTCGTCGAGCACGAAGCGCTCCACACCAACAGCTGCGGCCTTGTCGGCGAGATTCTTCAGCGTGGTGAGGTCGTGGTCGAAGTACACAGCCTCCCACGTGTTGAGCGTGACCGGGCGGGCACGGCGAGGGTGTTGGGTGCGTGCCCGCAGATCCTGGTGGAAGCGTGCGGAGAGTTCATCCAATCCGTGGCCCCAGGAACCGAGGGACCAAGGCGTGGTGTGGCTTTCCCCTGGCGCCAGCACTACCTCACCGGGGAGCAACAGCTCTCCGGCGGTCAGGAAGTTGTCGCTGGTGATGGTGCGTTCGGCGGTGAGCCTGTGGTTCCCGCTCCAAGCTGTGTGCACGCCGTGGACCAGACCGCTGCGGTATCCAAAGCTGTCAGTTCCGGCCAGCATGAGCAGCGAGGCATCGGCGCCGGGGCGGCCTCTGCGACTTTCTCGTACGTGTGCGCCAACCGTCAAGGGCCGGCGCTGCGCCGTGCGTTCCTTCAGATGCCGGCCGGTTGAATCCTGGATAGTGGTGGCCGTGGTGGGCAGCGGGAAAACAGTGGTGAGGTGGTGCAGCTGGTAGTCGGTGTCCCCTGTATTGCTCAGGGTGTGGCGCTGCTTCAGGACACCGGCTCCGGTCAGCGACAATTCCGTGATGAGGCGAAGGCCGCCGGCGGAGTCCTCGGCGACGATCGTGGCTGATGTGGAGTCGAAAAGGGTGGACGTTGTGCTCAGCGCACTAGCCCAGGCACCGGATGCACGCAGCCCAATGAGGGCGGGGGAGCCCTGCCAACCAAAAACCTCCTGCGGCAGAAGGTTCAAACGCGCCGGGACATCAATGCCTCCGGAGACCCGTTGCGGGCGGGCAGCCACCGCCAAGGACTCCAGATCCGCAGTGGAGAGATTTCCGGTAGGGGCGCCCCAATGAATGATGGTGGGTGTGCCGGCGGTGGTCAGGTCAACGATGACCGAGGTGCCGCCGCGATGCAATTGCAGGTGCGCGGGAGTTAACGGGGGTGTTGTGCTCATAGAATAGTTTTACCGCAAAACTAATTACTGTGTCAAGAGTCACCTCGTGGCGTAAATGTAGCTAATTACTTTGGCTTTCGACTGGAATTAGCTTCAATCTGCAATAAACTAAGTGGTATGAACACCGTCTCCCCGCTACCAGCCCTGCATGCAGAGAAGCGCGCAAATCCGGACGCGCTCGCCGACTCGGCCCTTGAGCTGGCGCGGCTGGTGCTGGTGCGTGGCCCCATTTCCCGCGGCGAACTGGCGCAGGAATTGAAACTCAGCGTGGCGAGCCTGACCCGGCTAAGCAAACCATTGCTCGATGCTGGCCTCCTCCTAGAAGGGGAAATGATAGCCGACGGAACGGTGGGCAGGCCCGTCCGTTTACTCGATGTTCGCACCGACAGCGCGTGGTTCGTGGGTGTCAAAGTTGCCGGCGATCTGCTGCAGGCTGTCTTGACGGACCTGCGGGCCACCATTCTGGCTGAGGCAACCCTGGTCATTGCCGACACCTCAACCACAACTGTCGTGGAGGGCATTGCGCAGCTGACCGAACAGCTCGGCGCTCACCTGGATGTGCTCGTTACAGGTGTTGGTGTTTCCTTGGGCGGGCAGGTTCGCCCCGACGGTGTGGTTCATCGTGCTCCGTTCCTCGGCTGGAAAGAGGTCCCGCTGGGAAACCTGCTTTCGGCACGTCTTGAATTACCGGTTGTGGTGGACAATGACGTCACCGCGCTTGTTGCCGCCGAGCAGTGGTTCGGAGCGGGGCGCGAGGTCGCCGATTTCGCGGTGATCACCGTGGGTGCGGGCGTCGGATACGGCTTGGCCATCCGCAACCACGTCATTCGTACGGCAGATACAGGTTTGGGGCTGGGTGGTCACTTTCCGCTGGATCCCAATGGGCCCATGTGCATGGACGGGCACCGGGGCTGTTCCACAGCCATGTTGTCCATTCCCAGTATCTGCCTGCAGATATCGGCCGCGCTGGGACGGCCGGTTGATTACGAGCAGGCGCTGGAACTTGCCGAGGAAGGTAACCGCGCAGCCGTGGCTGTTCTCGAGGCTGCGGCGAAAGCGCTTGGTGTGTTGATAGCCGCAGCAGCAAACCTGACCATGGTTAATACGGTTGTGCTAGGCGGCGAGGGTCTCGCCCTGTTCACGACCAAGAAAGCGACGGTGCTGGCCGCGTTGGCAGACGGGCGCGATCCGGAAGCGGACCCTGTCACCGTGCGTGTTGCCTCGGCAGATTTCACCGAGTGGGCGCGTGGCGCAGCGGCCGTGGCCATTCAAGCGCAGGCGTTTGTCCTTTAGCGGGCGGCCTCGTCCCGGAATTCCCGGAATTCCCAACGCGGCAGGACGTGCCATGGGTTAGCATGGCAGAAACGCAAGGAGGCGGCCACGATGCCAAGGATGCATAGCCCGAGAAGTTCGGTTCACGCAGCGTGTGCGCGGCTTGCCGCGACGGTTCTGCTGTTCTCCGTTGTGGCGGTGGTCGCCGGGTGCTCCCAGCAGCCCGGCGGAGATGCCACAGGCACGCCGCCCGTGACTGCAACGCCAACTCCAAGTATTCCGCCCGGCACCGCAAGTCCGCCCGGCACTGCAAGCCCGCCCACCGGCACCGCCTCTCCCACTGGCATCGACCTGACCATCACGCTCACTGAATCACCAGGGGCCGCACCCCGTACTTTCCGGCTCGTTGCCGACGGTTCGACGCTGGCGGCGGAGTCAACCTTGCCCGACTCCGCCGCGGCTCTGGCCGCCGTGGAGCTGCACGGGCAGAAGATCTTCTTCGCCCTTCCGGATCCGAATCGCGTTTGCACCCAGCAATATGGCGGCCCGCAGATCGGCGTAGTCACCGGATGGTTCCACGGCCAGGAGGTCAACGCCGCCTTCAGCCGGACTGACGGTTGCGAAATTTCACGCTGGCAGGCACTGGCCCCGCTGTTCGGCGCCTTGGCGGGCGGCACCGGCGCCGTCTAGCCCGGCGAGAGCCCCTGAATCACGTCAACTTGAGCCAACCTCACCCACGCACGACGGGGGGGGGCCCCCGGGGGGGGGGGGGGGCGGGCGGGCGGTGGGG
>JBKKBD010000071.1:0-12591 GCA_046714315.1 Specibacter sp. | reverse complement strand
TGCGCATGGTGGTGGACACCGCGGCGGACATGGAAGTGGTGGGTGAAGCCGGCGACGGCGCACTCGCGATAAGCATGGCACGCACCCTGCGCCCCGACGTCGTACTCATGGACTTGCGCATGCCGGTGGTGGACGGCATCGCTGCGACTCGAGATATTTGCGCGGACTCCCTAGCCAAGGTGCTCGTACTGACCACCTTTGACCACGACTCTTACCTGTTCGGTGCCCTGCAGGCCGGTGCTTCAGGATTCCTACTCAAGACGGCCGAACCCGTAGCTATTACGGAGGCAATCCGTCACGTCCACAATGGAGACCATGTCATTGCCCCGGAGGTGACGGCTCGGATAGTTTCGGCCGCGCTCTCACCCGGTAGCGGCCACACCACTGCGGCAAGCCAATCAACCAGGCTGGACCAGCTGACGGGACGCGAACGCGAAGTCTTTGAGTGCTTGGGCGGTGGACTGACAAATTATTCGATTGGCCGCCAACTGGGCATCTCGGAAGCCACAGTTAAAACGCATGTATCGCGGGTACTTGCAAAACTTGGTTTACAGTCCCGGGTGCAGGCCGCCTTGTTCCGACGACCCTAGATCAGGTAGGGCGTGGCCGGGAATGTCAGGTAGTCCTGGGGATGCGTCACCGGGGCCGTCAACATGCCCGAACATGAGTCGATGAAGAAATAGCCCACGGCCGTCCAGTTGGGCTCTTCGTCCCCGTTCTGAACCCGAGCCTCATAGCCAGCACAGATACCGAGCACCATGGGGCCCAAAACCTGCGATCTGCCGCGGACAACCTCTGGGGGAACATGGCTCAGCTCTGCCTGCATTCGGTGAATCAGGGCCTCGACCTCGGGACTGGCCGTGAGAGAGCTGCCCAAAACCTCGGCCACTGACGGGACGCTGCGCACCTGGAATAGGAATCGCGCATGCCAGCTCGGCATGGGGCGGCTGGCCAGGTATTCGACCCAGGGCAGGATCATGCAGGCAATGAGGTCGCGCACCCCGGCGGCATCGGGCAGCGCATCGATCAGCTCCCTGCGGCGCTGGCTCACTTCCTCGCGGTGTCGGTTCAACAAGATCCGCAAAAGCTCATCGCGATCGCCAAAGTGGTACGCGATCGCCGAGTGATTTGCCGTTCCTGCATGCTCGGTGATTCGACGGTTGGACACCGCGTCGATGCCGTGGAGGGCAAAGAGCTCCTCGGCCGCGTCCAACAATGTCTCGCGCGCCTTGTCACTGTGTTGTCCCATGGAATGCTTCCCCTTCTTCAGCCTCCCACGGTACCGTGACAGCGCGGATTTTGTGGTGCCAGCTCAATCAATTCCCATTTTTACGCCACGTGGCGTAAAATCACATTGTTGGCTCTTCCAACAGCACACCAGGCGCCATTTCATCCTCCTCACCAGATGCGAACACGCCTCATGTTCAAGCTACGCACAGGAGCAAGACGATGAGCAGAAAATCCTCCACCCACAAAGCAAGTCCCCCCGCCGGGGATTCCTCGGGGATCGAAAAGGCCGAGCCCACCGAGGCAGAAATCGTAGCCGCAGCCGCTAAGCGCGCGAAGGCCGAGACCATCGGTCGCTACGTGGCCATGTTTGCTATGCCGCTGATCATGGTCGGCATGATGATCACCGGCTACCTGGGCACCATGCACGCGCCTACACCGCACAACATGCCCATCGCCGTCGTCGGGGGTTCGGCTCCGGCCAGCCAGTTCGCCGCAGCCCTGGAATCCAGCAACCCGGAGGCCGTTGCCGTCCGCATGGTCGACTCCGCCGAAACCGCCCGCCAGCTTGTCATCGACCGGGAAGTCTCCGGAGCTGTCTACCTTGCCGACGGCGGTGCCACCGTATTCACTGCGAGCGCCGCTGGCTCATCCCAGGCCTCAGTTGTGAAAGGCATGCTGGCCCCACAAGTCCTGGCCGAGGGATTGACGCTGCAGACGGAGGATTTGGTACCGCTGCCTTCCACTGACGCTGCCGGACTGGGTGCGATGTTCTTAGCGACGGCGTTGGTCATGGCCGGATACCTGCCCTTCAGCATGGTCCTGTCCAACTCCCCCGAGCTCTTGCGATTCCGCCGAGCCATACCTTTGCTGGCTGGTTGGGCAGCATTGGTTGCAGCATTGGTCTGGACAGTGACCGGTCCAATCCTCGGGGTGGTGGAAGGGCACTCGACGGCCGTTCTGGGCATTGCCTGGCTGGGAGTTTTTGCGATCGGCTCCGTGCAGTTGTTGCTGACGCGCTTCCTTGGTCCAATGGCGACGGTTGCCGCCATGCTGCTGCTGACTGTCTTGGGAATGCCCGCTTCAAATATGAGCATGTCCGTTTACACCATGCCCGGATTCTTCACCTTCCTGCATTCCTTCTTGCCAACACCGGCCATCGGCGAGGCTATGCGCTCGGTGTTGTACTTCGATGGTGCCGGCGTTTGGCCGCATCTGCTGGTCTTGATTGTCGGCGGGCTCCTTGCTTTGCTGTTGACGCTGGTGGTTGATGCCCGCAGGAAGCGTCGCGATCCGCATGCCACCGGCCCCAAGGCCACCATTGCCTCCCTACACGGCGGGCCGCGCCCCAAGAGCCGCTTCTGGCGCTATGGCGCGCTGCTGCTGTTCCCGCTAAGCATGGTGACCATGATGATCTCGGTCATGCTCGGTGCCATGTCGGCGCCCATGCCGCAGAACATGCCTATCGCGATCGTGGGGTCCACCGTGGCTCAAGCTCAACAGGCCGCGGACGGGCTTGATCAAAAAATGCCAGGCCTCTTTGATCTGCGTGCCATTGATTCCTTGGACGATGCCCGCACCCAGGTGCAAGACCGCACCGTCACGGCGGCCTTTGTACTTCATTCGGCGGAAAGTCCTGTCGCCACCTTGGTGACCAATCAGGCCGGCGGATCGAGCGCCCAACAAGTTGTCACCGGGGTGTTCGGACAGGTCACTGCCGCGCAAAAAGTTGAGATGGTGACCGATGAAATAGCCCCGCTGCACTCCAACGACACAATGGGATCCGTGAGCATGTACCTGGCAATGGGGTGGATCCTGGCTGGTTTCATGATCATCATCGTCGGGGCGAATGCTGCACCTAAGACGCGGCCCCTGCCAAAACTCATCCCCATTGTTGCCGCGTGGTCGCTCTTCATTTCAGCTGTTCTTTTGCTCATTGCCGGCCCCATCACCTCCAGCATTGACGGCCACTTCTGGCCACTCTTTGGTGCTGGCACCATCGCGGTCTTCTGTGTAGCCATGTTCTCGGCCATGGTTGAGCGGCTCATCGGCATGCTTTCCATCATCCCGGTGATCGGGCTCATGATGTTGATCGGTGTCCCCGCGTCCGGTGGCGGCCTTTCGATCTACATGGAACCTGAGATCTTCCGGGTTCTGCACGAGATCCTGCCCATGCCTGCGGCCGTGGAATCAGTGCGTTCCATCCTGTACTTCGGTGGCGACACCGTGGGGCAGCACCTGCTGACGTTCGGCATGTGGGGCGCCGCATCGCTTGTTCTGTTGCTGATCATCGACAAGATCAAGCCACCGCGCATCGAGATGCATCCCATTGACGACGACGGCGCCACAGGTCCCGATGTGCCTGCCGATTCCATCTCGGAAACCGACAAGGTTCTAGAGCGGGTCTAGCAACCAGCAGCTGCTGCCGTTCCCTCTATGGGTGGGCGGCGGCATCCGTGGGTGTCGAGGCTCTTTCCTTGCCCCTTCCCATGATCGGGAGCATCATGGTGGAAACGGTGCGAGGAAAGGACTCAAATGATGTCAGGGATTCATAACCGGTTGCACTGCAGTATCGCACCACCAGATCTACTGGCCAGATTGGCTGTTGAGGGAACGCCCAAGCAGCGCGAGGCCGCGGTCAGGGCCTTGGCCACGTCCGCGGCAATCCGCTCCCAGCGCGCTGTCATGGGCCAGCTTGGCCGGCGGCTCAACATTGATGCGGGCGCACTGCTGGATGTTGCCCGTGTTACCGGCGAACGCCTGAGTGTGTACGACAACCAAAAACAGGGCCGGCCCTTTCTTCCCGGCGTCCTGGTCCGGGGTTGGGGCAAGCCGCCAGTAGAGGACAAGGCGGTCAACGAGGCCTACGACGGCAGCAACGCCACGTATGAGTTTTACCGTGACCTCTTCGGCCGGAACTCGCTCGACGGCGCGGGGCTGGAACTGGTCTCCACCGTCCACTACGGCGTGGCCTTCGACAATGCCTTCTGGGATGGCTCCCAAATGGTCTATGGGGACGGAAGTGGCCGCATTTTTCGCGTTGGCGGCCTGACTAGGTCCCTTGATGTGATCGCCCACGAATTGACCCACGGCATCACCGAGTACACCGCCGGGTTGGCCTACAGCAAGCAATCCGGAGCGCTCAACGAATCCTTTTCCGACGTCTTCGGTTCCCTTGTCAAGCAGTACAGTCTGAAGCAGTCTGCGGCGGAGGCCAACTGGCTCATTGGCGAGGGGATTCTGGTGCCAGGGCTCGGCACGGCCCTGCGTTCCATGCTCAATCCCGGCACTGCCTACTCCGGCGACAGACAGCCAGGTCATATGGACAACTACGTGGATCTGCCTGATGACAATGACCCCCGCAACGACAACGGCGGCGTACATATCAACTCCGGTATCCCCAACCGCGCATTCGCCCTTGCCGCGCTTGCTCTGGGCGGCAACGCCTGGGAGAAGGCCGGACGGATCTGGTATCAGGCCCTCACAACCCGGCTGCGCCCCACCACGCAATTTGACGCAGCCGCCCACGCCACGGTTGACGTTGCCGGGACGCTCTTCGGCGCAGCCGAACAGGAAGCGGTCCACGGCGCATGGAAAGAGGTTGGAGTCCTCTCATGAGGCTCATCATCTTGCGCGGCGGCGGTCTGGCCGGCATCGTTGCCCGAACAGAACTCGACGCCCAAGCACTGCCCAAATCCGAAGCCAAGACCTTCGCCAGCGAGATTGCCAGGGCCAACTTGGACGAACAACTGCCTCCGCCACCGGTCAGCCCGGCGCCAGATTCCCAGCTGTATGAAATCAATTTGGAACGGACGCGCTCCTCCATCAGCGTTCGCTACACCGAGCAAAGCCTGCCGGAGGAGGTCCGGCTCCTCGTGGCCTGGGTGGACTCCCGCCCGGAGCGAGTGGAATCAATCGAGACCTAACGCGAAGTTCGCACAGCAAAAAGGAGGCCGACGCCGGAACTTTCGTTCCGCCGTCGGCCTCCCCACGCCCTCCCACGCTTGGCTGAGAGCTAGACGCGCTCCGCGGCCTCAACCACGTTGGCTAGCAGCATGGCGCGGGTCATGGGACCAACACCGCCCGGGTTCGGGGAAATCCAGCTGGCAACTTCTGCTGCCGCCGGCTCCACGTCGCCGGTGACAACAGCCTTGCCGTTGCCATCGTCCACGCGGCTCACGCCGACATCCAGGACTACGGCGCCGGGCTTGAGGTCGGCGGCCTTGATCATGTGCGGCACGCCGGCGGCGGCAACCACAACGTCGGCCTGGCGCAGTTCAGCGGCCAGATCCTGCGTTCCGGTGTGAGCCAGAACCACTGTGGCGTTGATGTCGCGGCGGGTCAGCAGCAAGCCCATGGGCCGGCCGATCGTGACGCCGCGGCCAACCACCAGAACACGCTTGCCATTGAGCGAGATGCCATGGCGTTCCAACAGCACAATGCAACCCTTGGGTGTGCACGGCAGCGGGGACGTCATGGGACGATTCACGTTGGCAACCAAACGGCCAAGGTTCATCGGATGCAAGCCGTCAGCGTCCTTGTCCGGGTCAATGGCTTCAAGCACCACGTCCTGGTCAATATGCTTCGGCAAGGGCAGCTGCACAATGTAACCCGTGCAAGCCGGGTCCTCGTTGAGCTGGCGGACGGCTGCCAGGACTTCATCCTGGGTAGCCGTCTCGGGCAAGTCGATGCGGATGGATTTAATGCCAACTTCGGCACAGTCCTTGTGCTTTCCACCCACGTACCACTGGGAGCCCGGATCCGAGCCAACCAAAATAGTACCCAGGCCCGGGGTGACGCCGCGGGCCGCGAGGGCGGCCACTCGTTCGGTCAACTCGGCTTTGATGGCAGCAGCGGTAGCCTTGCCGTCAAGGATTTGAGCAGTCATGCGATTTACCATTCTTCCTGACCGGGGTACAGCGGGAAGTTGGCGGTCAGAGCCTTGACGCGGGCGCTCAGGGCAGCAACATCAGCGCCACCCTTCAGTGCCTCGGCGATGATCTCGGCAACCTCGGTGAACTCCGGAGCACCGAAGCCACGCGTGGCCAGTGCCGGGGTACCGATACGCAGACCGGAGGTGACCATCGGCGGGCGAGGATCGAAGGGAACGGCGTTGCGGTTCACGGTGATGCCAACGCTGTGCAGGAGGTCCTCGGCCTGCTGGCCGTCCAGAACAGAGTTACGCAGGTCAACGAGAACCAGGTGAACATCGGTGCCACCGGTCAGCACAGACACGCCAGCCTCGGCAACGTCGGGAGCGTTGAGGCGCTCGGCGATGATCTTGGCACCTTCCAGGACGCGCTGCTGGCGTTCCTTGAACTCCTCGCCTGCAGCAACCTTGAAGGCAACTGCCTTGGCGGCGATGACGTGCATGAGCGGTCCGCCCTGCTGTCCCGGGAACACGGCAGAGTTGAGCTTCTTGGCCCATTCCTGCTTGGCCAGGATCACGCCAGAGCGCGGGCCCGAAAGAGTCTTGTGCACCGTGGAGGTGACGACGTCGGAGTACGGCACCGGGCTCGGGTGCAGGCCTGCTGCAACCAAACCGGCAAAGTGGGCCATGTCCGTCCAGAGCAAGGCGCCAACTTCATCGGCAATGGCACGGAACGCGGCAAAGTCCAACTGGCGCGGGTAGGCGGACCAGCCGGCAATGATGACCTGGGGCTTCTCGGCAATGGCCTGCAAACGCAGCTTGTCCATGTCAATGCGGAAGGTATCGGGTTCAACTTCGTAGGCGGCGACCTCGTACAGCTTGCCGGAGAAGTTCAACTTCATGCCGTGGGTCAGGTGTCCACCATGAGCCAAGGACAGGCCCATGATCTTGTCGCCAGGCTTGATCATGGCAGCAAGCGCGGCAGCGTTTGCCTGAGCGCCGGAGTGCGGCTGGACGTTGGCGTATTCGGCGCCGAACAGGTCCTTCACGCGCTGGATGGCCAGGTTTTCGGCTACGTCAACGGCTTCACAGCCGCCGTAGTAGCGACGGCCCGGGTAACCCTCGGCGTACTTGTTGGTCAGGACGGAGCCCTGAGCTTCAAGCACCGCGCGGGGTGCGAAGTTTTCACTGGCGATCATTTCCAGCGTGTCGCGCTGACGGGCAAGCTCGTCCTTCAGGACGGCAGCAATTTCCGGGTCAAGCTCGGAGAGCGGGGCATTGGTCACGGACTGGGTGGGGGAAAAAGACACTACAGACTCCTGAGTGGACAGCACGAAAAAACTCTTCTAGGAAAGATTATCGCTAATGAGTTGCTTGCCGTAGTCACGGAATCTTGTGGAGGAATATTGCACAGAATTTGCCTCTGCGGAACATTCATGGCTACTGGATTCCTGCTACCACGGCCAATTAACTGCATTGGCAAACGTGTCCTCGCGTCCCAGGCGTACGATCGTGAGGTCTTTGCTCGTGCTGCTCCCCGGTGGTGTCCCACCTCATCGCCAGTCGCAACTCCTCAATTGTAGTACAGGGTTCAAAATGGGCGGTAACGTTAAACGCGTGACTGACTTGAATTCCTCCGCCGTGACCACCCCGGCAGCCGCACATGGATACGTATTGACACTCTCCTGTGCGGATCAGCCCGGCATCGTCCACTCCGTCTCGGGTTCCCTCCTTGAGGCTGGTTGTAACATCACCGACTCACAGCAGTACGGCAACCCAGACACGGGCACCTTTTTCATGCGCGTTGCCGTGGAGACATCCATGGCATTCAGCCGCCTGCGCGAACACTTCGAAGCGGTGGCCGCCCGCTTTGACCTCAAGTGGACCCTGCACCGTGCCGGGGCACCCATCCGCACCTTGATCCTTGCATCCAAGGCGGCCCACTGCCTCAATGACCTGCTGTTCCAACAACGTTCGGGCACCATGCCGATTGAAATTCCGGCCATTGTCTCCAACCACCTGGACCTGAAGCCGATGGCTGATTTCTATGGGATTCCCTTCTACTACATCCCGGTCACCCCGGATACCAAGGCCGACGCCGAGGCCAAGCTGCTTGAGCTGGTAGCCGAGCTCGACGTCGAACTTGTGGTCCTTGCCCGCTACATGCAGGTCCTGTCCGACAACCTCTGCACCCATCTGGCCGGACGTGCCATCAATATTCACCATTCCTTCCTGCCGTCCTTCAAGGGAGCCAAGCCGTACCACCAGGCCCATGCGCGCGGTGTGAAGATCATTGGCGCGACGGCGCACTATGTCACGGCCGCGCTGGATGAGGGACCCATCATTGAGCAGGAAGTTATCCGCGTTGACCATGCCCGCTCAGTGGAGCAGTTCGTCTCCATGGGCCGGGCGGTCGAAGCCCGCACCCTGGCGCAGGCTGTCCAGTGGCACGCCGAGCACCGCGTCCTCCTCGACGGACACCGCACGGTGGTCTTCAACTAGCCCGCCCTCTTTGCGGATCTGTGTGGCAGTTGTTGGACCGGGAAGCGCTTACTTTCGTTGATTTCGTCTAACAACTGCCACACAGATTTCCTTGGGCGGTCAGGCCTGCCACCCGTTGGCTAGGCTGGGGTCATGCAAACTCACATCCTAGGAAAAACTGACCGCTCGGTGTCCGGCGTCGGGCTTGGCACATGGCAGCTCGGCGCCGATTGGGGCGACGTCAGCGAGGCCGATGCGCTGAACGTGCTGGCCGCGGCCGCGGATGCCGGCGTCACGTTCTTTGACACGGCCGACGTTTACGGCGATGGCCGAAGTGAACAGGTCATTGGGACGTTCCTCAAGCAGCGCGGCCAAGGTCACGGCATCACGGTGGCCACGAAAATGGGTCGCCGCATGGATCAGCTGCCCGAAAACTACGTCATGGAAAATTTCCGGGCCTGGACCGACAGGTCACGCAAAAACCTTGGCGTGGACACCCTTGACCTGGTGCAACTGCATTGTCCGCCCACCGCCGTAGTCACTTCCGATGAGGTTTATGACGCACTGGACACGTTGGTGGCAGAGGGCGCCATCACCAATTACGGGCTCAGCGTGGAAACGTGCGATCAGGCGCTGGCCGCGATTGCCCGCCCCAACGTTGCAACCGTTCAGATCATCCTGAACGCGTTCCGGCTCAAGCCTTTGGATGCCGTGCTGCCCGCCGCCTTGGCCGCCAATGTTGGCATCATTGCCCGCGTCCCGCTGGCCAGCGGGCTGCTCGCCGGCAAGTACACCTCGGCCACAGCGTTCGCGGACAACGATCACCGCAACTACAACCGCAGCGGCAGCCACTTTGACGTTGGCGAAACCTTCTCCGGCGTGGACTACGCTGTTGGTCTCGAGGCGGCCGGCCGGTTCACCACTTTGGCGTCCGCTGTGAAATCCACGGCAGATGGCGCCGAAGTCACCACGGCACAGTCGGCCATTGCCTGGGTCTCCCAGCTCGACGGCGTATCCACCGTGATCCCGGGCGCCAGGTCCGCGGAGCAAGCGCGGGCAAATGCCGCCGCTGGCCAGCTGGCCGACTTGGGGAACTCCTTCGACTCCGGCGTCCATGAAATCTACGACTCCCTCCTGCGGGCCGATATTCATTCCCGCTGGTAGCCCGCGGCTCGTCCGCACCAAAAAATAGCCCGCAGCAACTCATCTGCCCCAGCCCCACTCCCCCGCACCGCAAAGAATGGACCAGCCATGCAGCAATTGATCACCCTCGACGGCCACACTCCCGCTGTCCACGAAAGTGCATTCGTAGCCCACACGGCCGTGCTCATTGGCCAGGCCTCACTGGGTGCTGACTCCAGCGCCTTTTACGGTGTTGTGATGCGGGGAGACACCAACTCGATCTCCGTGGGGCGGGGCAGCAATCTGCAGGACAACGTGGTTCTCCACGCCGACCCGGGGTTCCCCACCTCCGTTGGCAATGGTGTCAGCGTGGGCCACGGTGCCGTTGTGCACGGCTGCACGGTTGAGGACGATTGCCTTATTGGCATGAGCGCCACCATTATGAATGGTGCCGTCATTGGCGCCGGATCCCTTGTTGCTGGCGGTGCCGTGGTCCTTGAGGGTGCCATCATTCCGCCCGGCTCTCTCGTTGCCGGAGTTCCGGCCAAGGTCCGCCGGGAACTGAGCGCCGAGGAACTGGAACACGTCCGAGAGAATGCCAGCAACTATGTCCTGTTGGCCCGCAAACACAAGCTGCTCCAGTCCTAGCCACAACGGAGCGGGCCGGTCTTCAGATAGTTCAGAGATTGAATTTAGTGATTAATGTTGGGTTAACTTCTTGACTGCAAGATGAACTTAAGGCACTCTCGTTTGTATGCTCGACGACGAACAGCCCACCACGCCGGCCCACCGGCGAGCCCGCAACCCCGGCTCCCAGTCCGCGCTTCGAAGTCGAAATCAGCAACGGCTCACGCAACAGCTACTTAAGGGCGGTCCGGCAACCCAGGCAGATCTGGCCCGCAGCACGGGGCTCTCCACGGCCACGGTGTCCAATATCGTCAAGAGCATGGCTGCCGCGGATCTCGTGACGCTCACTCCCGTCACGAGTTCTGGCCGCCGCGCAATGTCTGTTCGCTACAACGGTGACAGCGCCATCGCCGCGGGAATCGATTTTGGGCGCACCCACGTCCGTGTGGTGCTCGCCAACACGGGCTATCATGTGCTGGCCGAAGAAGAAGTTCCGCTGCCACGCGGCCATCAGGCCGTGGAGGGCATTCAAACTGCCTCCCGCCTGCTGGATAAACTCCTGAAAAGAGCCAGCATTTCCCGTTCTCAACTCATCGGTGCCGGTGCAGGCATCCCGGGGCCCATCGACAGCCGCAATGGCAAGGTTATTCGGGGCTCGATCCTCCCCGAATGGGTTGGCATCAATTTGCACGATGAGCTGGAAAAGGCGCTGAAAATCCCCGTCTTTGTTGACAACGACGCGAATCTCGGTGCCCTCGCCCAACTCACCTGGGGCGATCAAGGCAACGCCCAAAACCTGATGTTCGTCAAAATTGGTAGCGGCATCGGAGCAGGCCTGATCCTCGGCGGCGCACTCTTCCACGGCAGCTTCGGTGTCACGGGCGAAATTGGCCACGTGACAATCGACGAGCAAGGCCTGATTTGCCGCTGCGGCAATCGCGGCTGCCTAGAGACCGTCGCCTCAACGGCCACCATGGTGGATTTGCTAAGCAGGGGGCAGGAGCGGCCAATTTCGACGGCGGATATCCTCAGCCAGGCGGCTGCAGGAGATCCCGCAACTCTGCGCGTGCTCGACGATGCCGGGATGGCAATCGGCCGCGCCTTGGCCAATATGGCCAACCTGATCAGCCCCGACGTCATCGTGATTGGCGGGCCTCTTGCAGAGCTGGGGGATCTGTTTCTTTCGCCAATTCGCCGGGGATTGCTACGCCACGCCGTACCCGTCATCGGGGACAGCATTGGGCTGAAAATGTCTCAATTGACTTCCCGCGCTGAGGCTCTTGGCGCAGCCGCGTTGGTGTTCCAGAATGAATCCGGTTCAATCATTTCTTAAACCGTTACCTTCTCGTAGCGTTAAAGACTTGACCACAAGCGTGTGATCTAGTTTACTTTTCGAGTACCGGTTAATGCCGGTACACCGCGAAGTCAGTATTTTCCGCGGGCAAAGAAGCCCCGCCGTCCAGTGTGAACTCTGGCGGGGCACAGACAAAGAAGTCAGTTGTGGAAGGCGTAAGCATTATGGTGTCCGCGAACCCCGTCATACTCGAGATGCGATCCATCACCAAGGAATTCCCTGGTGTGAAGGCACTTTCAGAAGTATCCATCACCGTTCGAGCCAGCGAAATCCACTCCATCTGTGGCGAAAATGGCGCAGGCAAGTCAACTCTCATGAAGGTCCTCTCCGGCGTCTACCCGCACGGCAGCTACGACGGCGAGATCGTGTTCCAAAGCTCCGTCTGCGAGTTCAAGGACATCCGCGCCAGTGAAAACGCCGGGATCGTCATCATCCATCAGGAACTTGCCCTGATCCCCGAGCTTTCCATCACCGAGAACATTTTCCTGGGCAATGAACCCACCAGGTTCGGTGTCATCAACTGGGCCGAGGCCCGCATGCGAACCATGGAATTGATGGCCCGGGTTGGTCTGAGCGAGGATCCCGATACCCCGGTCAAGGAAATCGGTGTCGGCAAGCAGCAGCTCGTTGAAATTGCCAAGGCCTTGAACAAATCCGTCAAGCTCCTCATCCTCGATGAGCCCACGGCCGCACTCAACGAGTCCGATTCCCAGCACCTGCTGGACTTGATCCGCGGGCTCAAGGGCAAGGGCATCAGCTGCATCATGATCTCGCACAAACTCAACGAGATCGAGCAGGTCTCGGACTCCATCACCATCATCCGTGACGGCAAGTCCATCGAGACCCTTGATGTGAAGGCCGACGGCGTGGATGAGGACAGGATCATCCGCGGCATGGTGGGACGAACCCT
>JBKKBD010000070.1:0-17391 GCA_046714315.1 Specibacter sp. | reverse complement strand
ACATCACAATGAGCGGGCGACGGGAATCGAACCCGCGTATCGAGCTTGGGAAGCTAGCGCTCTACCATTGAGCTACGCCCGCACTGGAATGTCCGCGGTTTGCCGCCGCGTTTGTTCCGGTATTGATTCTAGCTCGTGACTAGGGGTGCTTCTGACCAGTGACACGCACAAGTTTGCCGTGCCAGCGCGACCGTGGGCCATGCGAATGCTCGACGGCGGTGAAGTCCAGAGACGTTTTCTAGCCAATGATAGAGGTCTTCACGGCCGTGAACTCGGCATCGGTGAGGGCACCTGAGGCATGCAAAGCAGCCAAGCGCTCGAGCTTGCTGAGCAAATCCTCGCCCGGAACCGTAGGCGCCAGGATCGGCTCAGGTGCGGTCAGCGGGACGGGAAGAGGATGGGCCGGTGCAGCGGCGGGCTCTTGAGTCGCGGCCCTTGCATTGACGGCGTTGCTGGCTGCCGTGGCGGTTCCTGCAATCACAGCGGTGCGGGCGGCGGTGCCCAGAAGCGAGGTGCGTCGATTGCGTCGGCCAAAAGCCATCGTGAACTCCAATACTGTTGGGTTCCGCACCAGAACAGAGGTATGCGGCTGCTCTCATCGTAGGGTGCCAAGGCTCCCTTGGGTAGACCGGCCACAGGCTGGGTGCCCGCGCAACCCGGCCTCCCGCCGTCGGGCGGCGTTGGCAGCAGGACTTAGATGGCCGGCTCAGCTTTCTTGCCCTGAAGCAGGCGCATAAAGGGCTCTACATAACGAGCGGCGATGGGGCCACTGACGGCCATGATGAGCACGTAGGTCGTGGCCAGTGCGGCCAGTTCGGCCGGGACCGCGCCAGAGGCAACCGCCAAGCCAGCGATGACAATCGAGAACTCACCCCGGGCAATCAAGGCCGCACCGGCTCGGGCCCGGCCGGGTATGCCAATGCCTTGCTGTCGCGCCGCCCACCAACCTGTCGCGACCTTTGTAAGTGAGGTGACCAAGGCCAAAAGGAGCGCAATCCCCAGAACGGGAGGAATCGAGCGTGGATCTGTATTGAGGCCGAACACAACGAAGAACATGGCGGCGAAAAGATCGCGCAGCGGTTCCAGAACCCGAGTAGCGTTCTCCGCCGTGCCACCTGAAATGGCGATGCCCAAAAGGAACGCGCCCACAGCGGCCGATACCTGCATGGCCGATGCCACACCGGCCACCAGCAGTGCGGCGCCGAGGAGTTTCAGGAGGAACGATTCCCTGTCCGGGCTGTCCAGAACATTAGAGACCACATGCCCAAAGCGCAGGGCGCCGACCAGCACCAGCGTGATGACAAGCAGGGAGACTCCGACGGCGGTCAGCCCACCCAGGAACGAGACGCCCGCCAGGACGGCCGTCAAGATCGGCAGGTACGCTGCCATGGCCAGGTCTTCGAAGACAAGAATGGCCAGGACCACAGGCGTCTCACGGTTTCCCAGCCGGCCCAGATCGCCGAGTACCTTGGCGATGATGCCCGAGGAGGAACTGTAGGTGATGCCGGCCATGACCATCGCGCCAACTGGGCCCCAACCAAGAATCAAGGCAACCGCAACACCGGGAAGCATATTCAACACGATGTCCACCACACCGGCCATCCATGACTGCTTCAGGCCGGTAACTAGCTCCTTAGCTGTATATTCCAGACCCAGCATAAGTAGCAGGAGGATGACGCCAATCTCGCTGGCTATATGCGCGAAGCCGTCTATGCCCCCGAGATGGACAAAGCCACCCTGACCAAAGGCCAATCCTCCCAAGAGATACAACGGAACGGGCGACATGCCAATCCGGCCGGCCAACCGACCCAAGAATCCGAGCCCAAAAAAGACGATGCCGAGCTGAATGAGGGAGAGGGTGGTTGGGTCCATGGAGTGATTACGCCTGGGACTGCAAAATTAGAGCGGCTTCGGCCAGTCCGTCGTCGGTACCAACAATGACCACCAAATCGCCAACATGGAGCACTTCGTCGGGGCGGGGTGAGCCAATGACGTCGCCGTCGCGCAGCAGTGCCACGATCGAGGCCCCGGTGCGGGTACGCATTTGGGTATCTCCCATGGTGCGTCCAGCAAAAGCGGAACCCTTGCGAATCAAGATCTGGTGCGTGCTGATGCCCGAAACGTTTTCCTGCTCGGCGGTGAGTTGGGCAACGAGTTGAGCGGATCCCAGCAACTGGCCGAGGCCGGCAGCTTCCTCGGCCGTGAGCGGAATGGAAGCCGCACAGGCATCGGGATCGTCCGCGCGGGAGAGGATCAGTTCGGTGCGGCCGTCACGGTGCGTCACAACGCCTACGCGCCGTCCGATGCCCAGCTGCAGCTCTCTGCGTACGCCGATTCCGGGAAGAGGCGTCTCTTCAATATTCATGGTTCTTACCTTAGCTGTGTGATTCTTTGAATACCCCTGTTTACAACGCATAACGAGGCAAAAATAGTCCCAAGCCGTCGCCGATACGCTAGTTTTAGATGGTGCTGATCTCTGACCGCGACATACGTGCCGAAATTGAAGCCAAGCGCATTGTCTTGGACCCCTATGACCCCTCCATGGTGCAACCATCGAGCGTCGATGTGCGGATCGACAGGTACTTCCGCCTGTTCGACAACCATCGTTATGCCCACATTGACCCGGCGGAAGAGCAGCCCGAGCTGACCCGCATGGTTGAAGTTGACTCGAAAGAGGCCTTCATCCTGCACCCGGGTGAGTTTGCCCTGGCTTCCACCTACGAGACCGTCACGCTTCCGGACAACGTTGCCGCACGCCTCGAAGGTAAATCCTCACTGGGCCGCCTAGGTCTGGTGACGCACTCAACTGCGGGCTTCATCGACCCGGGGTTCTCTGGTCACATCACCCTTGAGCTGTCCAATGCGGCTACCCTGCCCATCAAGCTGTGGCCCGGCATGAAGATTGGCCAGCTGTGCTTCTTCCAGCTGACGTCCCCGGCCGAGAACCCTTACGGCACCGGACCGCACCAGAACCGCTACCAGGGCCAGCGCGGCCCCACGGCGTCGCGCTCCTACAAGAACTTCCACCAGACAAAGATTTAGCTCCCGGGACGACTACGGGCCGTCACCTTCCCCACGGAACGTGACGGCCCGTCGTCGTCCCCAACGGCCCCCACTGCTCGCAAGCTCGCAGCGGGGCCCTCGCCGTCGTGGGCCCACCCAGCCACCGGCTCTTAGTTAGGCGTTCGCGCCGTGCGGCGGGGCCTTGACCGGCAGGAGCAGCAGCAGGCCCAGCAGGAGTACTGCAAGGATGCCGATGATTCCCCAGCGCTGAGCGCCGAAGATGATGATGCACAGGCCAAAGAGCTGGGGCGCAAGGAAGGAAACGGCGCGCCCCGTTGTGGCGTAAAGGCCGAACAGTTCGCCTTCCTGGCCCTCGGGGGCCAGACGCCCCATGAACGTGCGGGCCGATGATTGTGCCGGTCCAACAAAGAGGCACAGGATCAAGCCGAAGACCCAGAACGCGTTCTTGCCGTCGAGAAATAGCAACGCGCCGCCGGAAATTAGCAGCCCCACCAGGGATGTGACAATGACGGTCTTGGGGCCAAATTTGTCGTCGAAGAAACCGGCAGAGAGAGCCCCAATGGCGGCCACAACGTTACCTGCGATGGCGAAAATCAAGACGTCGCCGGTCTTGAAGCCAAAGGATCCAACGGCTAACACGGCACCAAAGGTGAAGATGGCGGCGAGTCCGTCGCGGAAGATGGCGCTGGAGATCAGGAAGTACACGGTGTGCCGATCGGACTTCCACAGCAGCCTGACGGTCCGGTACAACTCCTTGTACGACTGGAAGAATCCCACTTTTGGCATGTTCGGATCGGGCTTGGATTCGGGGATGGCAAACAACACTGGAATGGAGAAGACCAGGATCCAGAGCGCGGAGAAAAGTGCAACGACCCGGTACGTCATGCCGTCCGCGCTGGTGATGCCAAAGATGCCAACCTCGGGCTTGATCAACGCAAAATACACCACGAGCAGGGCCACAATGCCGCCCAGATATCCTGCAGCCCAGCCGAAACCGCTGATCTTGCCAATGGTTTTTTTGGTTGAGATCTGCAAGAGCATGGCGTTGTAATTCACGCCTGCAATCTCAAAGAAAACGTGGCCGGCGGCGATGAGCATGCAGCCGAAGAGGAGGTATGACTCGTGTGGCTGGACGAAGAAGCAGGCCGCCGTCAGCACCACCACAATGAGCGTGTTGATGGCCAGCCATAACCTGCGGCGCCCGCTGTGGTCGGTGCGCTGCCCGGCCACCGGAGCCAGCAGTGCGATGGCAAGTCCGGAAATCGACATGGCAAACGCCAAGGTGGCCGTTGCCTTGTCGGCGCCACCAAAGGCGTCACCCGTCAGGTATAGCGCTGTGAAGATGAACGTGGTCATGACGGCGTTGAAGGCCGCGCCGCCCCAATCCCACAGCGACCAAGCAACGATCTGCCGCGTTGTCCCAGGTGTCTTGGCCGGGGCTACTGGCGGGAAGGCAGCGGCGGGCGGGTACTCAGTCATACGGCACATGCTATCTGTCGCAATGGTCTGGCAGGGTCAAGGCGAGTGAACTTTAAGTGGCCGCGGCGTGGCGAGGAAAGTCACGGGTCAGGCGTATCGGGTCATCTGGCGTCGCTTGGCGTCCTCTGTGGTGGCCACCACTTGATAGGCTGGTGGGGTCGGGAACCGACGTTAAACCCCGTGATTCGCTCATTTCCAGCCCGAAACATGTGGAGCCCCCAGTGTTGTTTGTCCTTTGTGCGCACTTCATCGTTGCCATTTTTGCGCCTATTTTATTCTCCCGATGGGGCCGATCGGCGTTTTATGTTCTCGCTGCCGTTCCTGGAATCAGCTTCATTTGGCTTGTTGCGCAATACAAAAACGTATTCTCTGACACACTCCCGAGTCCGTCGCTGGACGTTGACTGGGTTCCGGTTCTTGATCTCAATCTTTCCTTCCGCATGGACCAGCTTTCGTGGATGATGTCGCTGCTGGTCCTAGGTGTTGGCGCCTTAGTACTGGCCTATTGCGCAAGATACTTCAAGACGGACGACGCCGGACTGGGCGGCTTTGGTGCCCAACTCCTGGCTTTCGCAGGTGTCATGTTTGGTCTCGTTACCGCGGATAACCTCATACTTTTGTTTGTTTTCTGGGAATTGACCACTGTCCTTTCCTATCTGCTGATTGGCTACGCACGCACTCGTATTGCGGCGAGGCGTGCCGCGTTACAGGCTCTTATCGTGACCACTTTTGGCGGCCTCGCCATGCTGGTGGGGCTGATCATGGTGGGCGAGAGCGCCGGAACCTACAGTATTTCTGCAGTCCTGGCGAAGGCGCCGGAACTCATGGCTGCTGCCGGAAGCCCGCGGATGGTGCTCGATATTGGTATTGCCCTGCTACTGGTCGGCGCGGTAACCAAATCGGCGCTGCTGCCCTTCCACTTCTGGCTGCCCGGTGCCATGGCGGCACCAACCCCCGTCAGTGCTTACCTGCATGCCGCGGCGATGGTGAAGGCTGGAATCTATCTCATCGCCAGATTGGCCCCTGGATTCGCGCAGACTGACTTTTGGCAACCCATGATCGTGGTGCTGGGGCTGAGCACCATGCTGCTGGGCGGCTGGCGTGCCCTGCGCCAATACGATCTCAAACTCATCTTGGCCTACGGCACCGTCAGTCAGCTCGGCTTCATTACCCTGGTAGTTGGTTTGGGTGGCCAAGAGGCAGCCATGGCTGGCATGGCCATGGTGCTGGCACACGGTTTGTTCAAGGCCTCCCTGTTCCTGGTGGTGGGCATTATTGACCACCAGAGCGGCACGCGAGATATCCGTGAGTTGTCCGGTGTCTTTAAATCCGCACCGAAATTGGGCGTGGTGGCCCTCATTGGCGCGGCCTCCATGGCCGGGTTGCCGCCTCTGGCCGGCTTTGTTGCCAAGGAGGGCATCTTCCAAGCCTTCATAGCCTCGGCAGTCCATGGCCCTGCAGGCCCTGTGGTCGGCTGGAGTGTGCTGGTCGGCATGGTCCTTGGATCGGTGTTGACGTTTGCCTACAGTGCCCGGTTCATGTGGGGCGGCTTCTCCACGAAGACCAAGGGAATGGCCACTGTTTTCAAGCCTGTTGGCTGGTTGTTCTTGGCCGCACCGGCGCTGCTGAGTGCGCTGACGCTTGGTTACGGATTCTTTCCGCAGATCGTTGAAGGCTGGATCACGCCGTACAGTGGCCAGTTCCCGGCCTATGACCCCCACGGTATGCACCTCTTGCTGTGGCACGGATTTACGCCAGCGCTGGGGCTAAGCGCCATCGTGGTTGCCGGAGGAATGGGCCTGTTCCTCTTGCGCAACAAGGTTGAAGTACTGCAAAGCCGGATTCCTGCCCCCATTGACTTTGAACGGGCATACCGGCAATCGATCGTTGTCCTGGACATGGTCGCGATTTGGGTCACTGGGCGTACGCAGCGAGGTTCGCTGTTCTTCTACCTCGCCGTGATCCTGTCGACGGCCATGGCATCGGTGCTGGCGGTGTTGTTCCTGACAGAACAAGACTGGACAGATGCCCTCTACTTCATCGACGCCGGCTCGCCCTTCCAGATTATTGCTGGCGTTGCCATCGTCGTTGGTGCGATTGCGGCAGCCAGGGCCAGCAAGCGCTTCATGGCGGTGCTCATGGTCTCGGTGACCGGTTACGGCATCGCGTTGATCTTTGCGTTGCAGGGCGCACCGGACCTTGCGTTGACGCAAATGTTGGTTGAAACAATCATTCTGGTGGCCTTTGTGCTGGCGATGCGCCAACTGCCGCCGAGCCTGTTGGAACGCAAATCAACGGGCAGCCATCGCGGGATCAGGCTTATTCTTGGCATAATCTTTGGCGCGACGATGATCATCGTGGCCATAGTTGCCATGGGGTCGCGAATTCATGAGCCCGTCAGCCTGCACATGCCTGAATTGGCATATGTTGGCGGAGGTGGACTCAATGTTGTCAACGTGACACTCGTGGACATCAGGGCCTGGGATACCTTCGGTGAAATTTCAGTGCTGGCCATTGCCGCAACCGGAGTGGCCAGCCTGATCTTTGTTCGGGGCCGCGGAAACCGACTGCCACGGGCCGAAACGGTCGAGACCGGAAGCGTTGGAAAGCTCCGCGTGGATTCGTCCCATGCCACCATCAAGATCGCTAAGCGGTTCACTCAATCAGCAGGAAACCCGTGGCTTGTGGCCGGACGCACGCTGGCTCCGGAGCGCCGCTCGATCATCATTGAGGTTGTCACAAGGCTCGTCTTCCACAGCATCATTGTTATTTCCATCTATCTGCTGCTGGCGGGACACAATTCCACCGGCGGTGGCTTTGCCGGTGGCCTTGTGGCCGGGCTGGCGCTGACCATTCGCTACCTGGCGGGTGGACGCTTTGAGCTGGCCGAGGCCACCCGCATCTCAGCGGGAACGTTGCTGGGTGTCGGTTTGGCCCTAGCAGCCCTGACGGGTGTGGGCCCGCTGTTCCTTGGGGGAGATGTCTTCCAAAGCGCCATTATTGCCTTCGACCTACCCATCTTTGGGCACGTGAAATTTGTGACCTCCACGCTCTTTGATATTGGCGTCTATCTGGTGGTGGTCGGCCTCGTGGTCGATGTCCTGCGCAGTCTGGGTTCTGAGATTGACCAACACGAAGAAGACGGGACCGGCGGCATCGAGCTGATCGAGGACGACGAGCCACTGGAGGTTGGACGATGAGTGTGAATCTCACCTTATTGCTGGTCATGGGCGTGCTTTATGCGGTGGGTATTTATCTCCTGCTCGAGCGAAGCCTGACCCGTGTTTTGTTGGGTCTGATGCTACTGGCCAACGCAACGAATCTGCTGTTGCTAACAACGGGCGGCTACGCCGGACTGGCGCCGATCTTCAACAAAGATATTCCGCCCACGGAATTTAATGACCCTCTTCCGCAGGCCTTTATTCTGACATCCATTGTGATCTCGTTCGCGGTCACCGCCTTTATGCTCAGTTTGATCTACCGCTCCTGGCTGCTCAGCAACGCCGACCACATCCAAGTGGATATGGAAGATATTCGCGTTGCCAAGCAGGAAATTTACGACGACGAGGAAGACTCGGAAATCGCCGTGGAAGTCTCCGACTTCCACGAAAACGATCAACCGCTCGCGAAGCGGGAAACCGTTCCTGGCATTGGCCCTAAGAAAACAGCGGCTGCACATGGATCAACAATCAGTGAAAACGGTGTCCACCCAGTGACGCCCGAGGAGGACAAGGAATGAACGTCGCCAGTTTGGCCCCGCTTGCCGTAGTCCTGCCTTTCTTCGGGGCGGCACTTGCATTCGTCCTGATCAAACACTCACGCGCCCAGCGCCGCGTGAGTCTCGGCACCCTGACCATCACGTTGCTCCTGGAGGTCTGGGTCCTTGCCAGCGTTTGGCATTCCGGACCCATCGCCATCCACTTGGGTGGCTGGGCGCCTCCCTTCGGCATTGTCATGGTGGCCGACCAGTTCTCGTCGCTGCTGCTAGTCATCTCATCGTCCGTCAGCTTGGCCGTGCTTGCCTACGCCACGGGACAGGGTGCGGCCGACGGCGAAGAAGGCGGGCCGGTCTCCGTTTTCCACCCCACCTACCTGATCCTCGTCGCCGGTGTTTCCAACGCCTTCCTTGCTGGTGACCTGTTCAATCTCTATGTTGGCTTTGAGATCCTGCTGACAGCCAGTTATGTGCTCATGACGCTCGGTGGCACAGGCTCCCGCATCCGGGCCGGCATCACGTATGTGGTTGTCAGCGTGGTTTCTTCCCTGTTGTTCCTGATCGCCATCGCCATGGTTTACGGAGCCACAGGCACGGTGACCCTTGCTGACTTGGCCGTGAAGCTTGGCGAGCTCGACCCAGGGACACAGAACCTGCTGCATGTGCTGTTGCTCGTGGCGTTTGGCATCAAGGCGGCCGTCTTCCCGCTGTCCTTCTGGCTACCTGACTCCTACCCCACGGCCCCCGCGCCGGTCACGGCCGTGTTTGCCGGGTTGCTGACCAAAGTTGGCGTATATGCCATTGTGCGTACGGAAACCTTGCTCTTTCCCACAGACGACTTCAACTCAGTGCTGCTAATAGTTGCCTTGCTGACAATGATCGTGGGAATTCTCGGAGCCCTGGCGCAGACAGACATCAAGCGAATGCTTTCCTTCACCTTGGTGAGCCACATCGGGTACATGATCTTCGGCGTCGCACTTTCATCGGTGCTGGGGCTTGCCGCAACCGTCTTTTACGTCATTCACCACATCACCATCCAAACCAGCTTGTTCATGGTGACGGGCCTGATCGAACGCCGGGGCGGCAACTCTTCCATTACGCGGTTGGGTGGGTTGGCAAAGTTGTCACCCATTCTGGGGGTCCTTTACTTCATCCCGGCCATGAACCTTGCCGGCATTCCGCCGTTCTCGGGTTTCATTGGCAAATTGGGATTGCTGCAAGCCGGGGTGGCCGATGGTTCACCACTGGCCTACGCCGTTGTGGTGGGTGGCGTGGTGGCCAGCCTGCTCACGCTGTTGGCCATGGCCCGCGTGTGGAATCGCGTGTTCTGGCGTAGTACGGTCGACGCCGAGGATCCAGATCCCGTGCTGCTGGCCACCGCACCAGATTCCTCGGGTACACCGAGCATGCGTGCGCTGCGAACCAGTAAGCATGTAGATGCCATCGAGGGACGTTTCTCTGGTGAAAACGAGGTCCCGATCCTGCCAAAGATGATGGTGTATTCCACTATGGGTCTGGTGGTTCTGGGACTGGCCATGACCTTCTTCGCCGGGCCGCTTCTAGAACTCAGTCAGGAAGCAGCTACCGACATGCTGGCACGAACACCGTACATCGAAGCCGTTATGGGCAGTGGGGCGGGTGCGCCATGAGTCAATCCGTGAGTACCAAGCGCAAGCCCAAGTTCCTGCAGAAACTGCCGCTGCTGGTGTGGCTGGTGGTGGTGTGGGGTGCCCTATGGCAGGACTTTAGTGCCGGGAATCTGCTCTTCGGGGCATTGATCGTCCTTGCCGTCTCCCAGATCTTCTACCTGCCGCCCATTGAATTGAGTGGCCGATTCAACGTGCTTCGCGCGCTGACCTTCGCTTTGTGGTTCGTCAAGGAAGTCACCGTTGCCAGCTTCCAGGTCCTGTTCTGGGCGGTGGCCAAGGGGCCGCGAATCCGCAACGCCGTGATTGCGGTTCCATTGCGCAGCCCCTCGGATCTGCTCATGACGGCCGTTGGGCACGTGCTTTCACTCATTCCGGGATCGCTGGTGGTGGAGGTCGACAGGGGATGCGCCACACTTTATGTTCACGCCATGAACGCCCCCACGCCCGAGTGCGTAGACAAGGTTCGTAACGGTATTCAAACCATCGAAGCCCGGCTGATACAGGTCATGGGTACAAAAGAAGAGCTTGCCATGGTTAAAGCCGAGAAAACAGGAGCGTCCATGGTCACCTATGCGGACCAGGTGCGATCCGGAATCATTGCGGCCGGTACGTCCAAGGAGGTGCAGTAACAGTCATGGATATTGTTGTCATTATTGTTGCCGCGGTGCTTTCCCTCGCCTCGGCAGGCACGATCTACAGAATCGCCAAGGGGCCTTCGCTGCTTGACCGCGTAATTGCGGCCGATGTTCTGCTGGCTATTTTCGGAGCCGCGCTAGCCACGGAAATGGCCATGAACAAACACACCGACAATCTTGCCCTGCTCGTGGTGTTGACGGTGATTGGCTTCATTGGATCGGTCACGGTTGCCCGCTTCGTAGCGCACAAGAAGGAGGACGGATGAACACTTTTATCAATGTCCTGACGGCCATCGCCTTGCTGCTGGGGGCCTCCATGAGTCTTGCGGCGGCCATTGGCTTGCTGCGCTTTCCAGACCTGATGAGCCGCATGCACGCGGCCACCAAGCCCCAGGTATTGGGCTTGCTGTTAATGCTGACCGCCATTGGCCTGCAAATGCGCTCGTGGACTCTGCTGCCGATCTTGCTGGTTGCGTGGCTTTTCCAGCTGCTCACCGTGCCCGTATCGGCCCATATGGTGGGCCGTGCCGGCTACCGCACCAAGCACAGGCGCCCGGAACTGCTCAGCGTGGATGAGCTTGATCAGGTAGTAGCCGCCGCCATCGAGGACGATGTGCGGAAGTAGTTCACCGCGCAACCCAAGCCAGCGCAACCCAAGCCAGCACGCAAAAGGCCCCGTCCGGTGCGTCGTACGAAGCACCGGACGGGGCCTGACTTGCTAGACCTCTTCGGGGTGCTTGTTGAAGCGCGCGATTGCCTTTTGAGTGGTGCGCCCGGCAATGGTCTGAATAATGGCCGCCACCACGGAGGAGACCAGCGCGAATGTTAGCGCTGAGCGGAGGCTGTTTTCCAGGTTTGCCCCATCCTTGGGTGGTTTGTTCCCGGTACTTTTCTCCCAGACGGTGTCCACGAGTTTGCTGGCAGCAAACCCTGCCCCGAGGCTCACTCCGGTTCCGAGCAATTTGAAAACAATGTTCATGAAGGGCTCCTTAGGTGTCTTATGGCCAGCCTAACGCGTTCAATCTGCGCCGAGGTAGCCGGGCCACGCCGAATCACCCGTTGACAACTACCTAATTGAACGGGATCAGCTACCTCGCCGGTTGAGGAGGCGGTGTATGACGGGCCATATTAGTTCCCGGGTCAGGGCTGGATGTAAACTGGAGCCGCAATTCAAACACGACAGGGGAGCGTCAACCCGCCTATGGGTTCTGGCGCTGAGAGTGCGGTTCGCCGCAGACCCTCGAACCTGCTCCGGCTAGTACCGGCGAAGGGAGTCGAGTTCTCTTCGGCTGCGCGGAAATACCGCCGCTGCCGCCCCTCCTGAAAAGGAGGAAACATGAGCAAGTCATTCGCGGGCGAAAACGCCGCGCAACAAAAGAGCACGCAAGAAGTCCGGAAGTCCACGTGGCGCGTGGTCGACATCGTTGTGGTCTCGGTTCTCGGCGTTGCCGTGGGCGTCATTTTCTGGCTCTGGTCTGCCGGTTACGGGATTATCAGCGCCATCACGGTCGCCTTTCCGCCGCTAGGAGCACTGTACGGTGGCGGCTGGTTGATTGCCGGAGTCCTCGGCGCCTTGGTCATCCGCAAGCCCGGAGCCGCACTCTACTGCGAGATGATCGCGGCCATCGTCGAAAGCCTGCTGGGAACACACTTTGGCTTCACCGTACTGCTGTCCGGCCTAGTGCAGGGTCTCGGTGCTGAGTTGGCCTTTGCCATCTTCCGCTACCGGAAGTTCAACCTGCCGGTAGCCCTCCTTGCCGGTGCCCTTGCCGGATTGGCCATGGGCCTGAACGACAGCATTGTCTACAACGTGGCGTGGGCCCTTGAATGGAAGGCCGTCTACGTGGTTCTCGCCATGGTTTCCGGCGCCGTCATCGCAGGCCTGCTCTCCTGGCTCGCCGTGCGCGGACTGGCCCGGACGGGCGCACTGGCGAATCTGCCATCACGCGGCGCCGCCACCGAACGCGCGGTGTAGCCATGGGTTCGGCGCGGATCAGCGCCAAGGGCTGGGGTTGGCAGCATTCGGGCCGCACCGGCCGTGCTGTCCACGATCTCGATCTGGACATTGCGCCGGGGGAGCGGGTCCTGCTGTTGGGCCCATCCGGGGCTGGCAAGTCAACGCTGCTCCATGCCCTTGCCGGCGTGCTGGGCGATGACGAGGACGCCAACGAGTCGGGCGAACTGCTCATCGACGGCCGTCCGGTAGCGGAATCCCGCGGGCGGGCGGGCCTGATGCAGCAGGATCCGGACGCCCAGGTTGTCCTCTCGCGTATCGGTGACGACGTGGCCTTCGGTGCGGAGAACCTGTCCGTACCGCGCGATGAAATCTGGCGCCGGGTAAGTGCGGCGCTCGATTCCGTTGGGCTGAACCTACCTCTGGATCATCCAAGTTCTGCCCTGTCCGGCGGGCAGAAGCAGCGTCTTGGGCTGGCAGGAATGCTGGCCATGCGTCCCGGCCTGCTGTTGCTGGATGAGCCCACCGCCAATCTGGATCCCAAAGGCGTCATTGAGGTGCGCGATGCCGTGCGCCGCAGCCTGGATGAAACCGGAGCTACCTTGGTGGTGGTGGAGCACCGGGTTTCCGTGTGGCTCGATGTCGTCGATAGGATCGTTGTTCTTGCCCCTGCGCGGATGGGTGAGCCCGGCGGAATTCTCTTCGACGGTTCGCCCGCTACCGTCATGGCACAGAGTCGTGAACTGTTGGCAGCGGCGGGAATCTGGGTGCCGGGGTACGTCCCCGTGGTACGGCCCCGGTGTTCTCCCGCCTTGGACGTGGACGACGCCGGCGGGCACCTGCTGCTGGAGGCGTCGGCTCTTGCCGTCTCCCGCACCAAGGGGCGGCGGCGTCACCCTGTGGTTCCGGCCGCCGTGGTGCCCTCCGTTCAGATTCGTGCAGGCGAAGCATTGAGCGTGACCGGGCCAAACGGGGCCGGCAAGTCAACGCTGGCGCTGACCCTTGCCGGATTGTTGGCGCCGGCGGCAGGCGAAGTGGCTGCGCTGCCGGAGTTGGCCCGTGGGGCCGGAGCTCAGCCGATGAAGTGGCGCGGCCGGGAGCTGATCAGCCGGATCGGTACGGTTTTTCAGGAACCAGAACATCAATTTGTTTCCAACAGTGTCCGTGCAGAGCTGCTGTTTGCGCCGAATCTTTTGGGTCATGGCGGCGACGCCGTGGATGATTTGCTGGTTCGTTTGCGGCTTGACCATCTGGCCGATGCGAACCCGTTCACGCTCTCCGGCGGGGAGAAACGGCGGCTTTCCGTGGCAACTGTCCTGGCCGCCAGCCCACAGCTATTGATCCTGGACGAGCCAACCTTTGGCCAGGATGCAAACACCTGGGCCGAACTGGCCTCGCTCCTGACGGAACTATTGGATGCCGGGACGGCCGTTGTCTCCGTGACGCACGACGCTGCCTTTAGCGCCGTGCTGGGCGGGAATCGCTTGGTTCTCGGTGAGAAGGATCCTGAGGAAGAAATTCGAGAAATTGATGCCCATGTTAAGGCGGTTCGGCGATGAGCGTAGACATTGTTGCCACGCCTCGATCAACGGCCTGGCTGGCAGGGGCCAACCCGCTGGCCAAGCTGGGTGCCGGGATGGCCGTAACTCTCGTGCTGTTGATCAGCGTGGATTGGGTTTCGGCAACTGTGGCGCTGGTGCTTGAATGCGCCTTGCTGCCGTTGGCCGGCTTGGGCGCACGCATGTTGTTGATGAGAGGCTGGCCGATCCTGATTGCGGCAGTTGTGGGCGGCTATGGGACGGCGCTGTTGGCCCCAAAAACCGGCGAACTATTGCTAGCGCTGGGACCGGTAACGTTCACCACGGGATCGTTGGAAGCCGGTGTTGCCATCGCCCTGCGTGGTCTGGCCATCGCGTTGCCCGGGATCATTGTGCTGGCCTCGACGGACCCTACTGATTTGGCGGACGCGTTGGCTCAAAAGCTGCGCCTGCCGCACCGTTTTGTCCTCGGGGCGCTTGCCGCAATGCGGCTGGTTGGCCTGCTCGTTGCTGAATGGCAAACCCTTGGCATGGCCCGCCGCGCCCGGGGCGTGGGTGGCGAGCCTGGCCTTTTCCGAGGTGTCAAGGCCCAGCTGGGCCAGGCCATGGCGTTGCTCGTGCAAGCAGTCCGGCGCGCCACGCGGCTGGCCGTCACCATGGAGGCCAAGGGCTTCGGTGCGGGACCACGTACGTGGGCGCGGGAATCCACCTTCTCCAAGCAGGACCTCTGGGTTGGTGCCGGGGGAGTGGTGATTGCCGCAGTGTCGGTGATCGCCGCCGTCGTACTTGGTACGTGGAATCCGGCCTTTGGCTAACCTTTTGGTTGGGTAGCGGTTGGGTAGCGGCCCGTCACTGTGCGCAGCGCACAGGGCGGGCCGTTGCTGTTTTTGAACCTACCTGAATTGTGACGTGCCCCATCCTTGACACGCGTTAGGCCCGTCTGCCATGATTCCTAACACGAGTTAGGTAGTTGCGAGGAGGCAACATGAGTGACGTATCAAGACGGGTGATGCTGGGTCTGCTTGGCGCTGGCACTGTCGGTGCCGTGGGGGCGAGCTGGCCCCGGCTGACAGGAGCGGACATCCCCGGTCGGGGAACGGATTCGCTCAATGTTGCCATCTTGGGCAACGCCCAGGATGCCGCAAGCCGGGTCAATTTGGTGAAAGCCTTCTCCGCGGCCCATCCCAATATTAAGGTCAGGATCCAAGCCATTCAGGGCGCCGACTGGGGGGACTTCTTTGCCAAGATCCTCACCATGGTCGCCGCCGGGACATCGCCGGATGTGGTCTTGGTGGCCACAGAGGGGGCGCAGCTGTTCGCGGAACGCCTGGCCGAACCGCTGGACACCTTCATCAAGCGCGACAAAACGGAAGTGCAGGACTACTTCGACGACGTACACCCGTCCCTGGTCGAGGCATTCATGTACCAGGGGAGTCTTTTCCAGCTGCCACTGGATTTCAATAGCGCCAACATGTATATGAATACCGGGGCATTCCAGAAGGCCGGGCTCGCCCGGCCTTCTGACAACTGGACCCATGATGACTTCTACAACGCCTTGACGGCCATGAAGAAGACTGGCGGCAAACAATTTGTCCCTTATTACTGGACCAACAGGCTCTTCGGTGGAGTGGTGCCGTGGCTCTACGCCAACGACACCAGCTTCTTGAAGGAAACCCGCAGCACGGGCGGCAACTGGTTTTGGGATTCCTTCTACGCCAACGACCCCACGCGCAACATGCGTTCCGGAGGTTACCAGTGGCTTGAGCCCAATGCAGAGGATCCCCGCGTGGCGGAGAGCTTTGAATTCCTGCGTACGCTCGTCTCCGAAGGACTCGGCACCAGCCCTGCCCAGGGTGGCGGCAACGAGCTCGTGGCTCAGTTTGCCTCCGGACTGATTGGCACCACCCCCGCGGGTGGCTATTGGGTCCAGGGCCTGCACGAGGCGGGCATGGGCGAGAACGATTTTGATGTGCAATTCTTCCCCAAGTGGCGGACCCAGAGGCACCAGTTTGGTGCGGCGGGCTACGCCATCATGAAGACCTCCACCCGCAAGGATGAGGCCTGGGAATGGATCAAATTCTGCGCCTCCAAGGAAGCCATGGAGTTGGCTATACCAACTCCGAACACCACGCCAACCCGGCGGTCCATGGTGAACGAGGCACTCTACTCGGGCAAGGGGCCAGCCCACTGGCAGGTCTTCTACGACACTCTGGACAAGTTCCCCAGCTCGGGGCCCATTCCCGCCCCGCCGCAGCAGGCCGCCGTCGAGAGTGCCCTGATCAAAAACGTCCTTGGTGCCGTCACGGGCTCCGCGGCCAATGTCCGGCCGGCCCTGTCCACGCTGCAGCGGGACCTCGAGCTGGCTCTGAGGAGGGTCTAATGTCAACAACGCTCAAGCAGTCCCAAGCAGAAGCCAGGGTGTCGGCTGCCAGAAAGGCCAAGGATAAGGGTGGTAGGCGCCTTGCCGCGATTTTCCTGGCACCAACCATTATCGGCATTGCCATTTTCACCTTGGTTCCCATCGTCGCCTCGCTGACCTTGGCGTTCTTCCGCTGGGACATCATCAGTGCCCCGGAATTTGTCGGGGTGGACAACTTTGTCGCCATTGGTGCGGATCCCACCGTCAGGACGGCGTTCCTGAACACCATGGGATTTGTTGTGGTTGCGGTTTCCTTGCAGCTGGCGGTCTCCATTGGTCTGGCCGTGCTGGTCCAGTCCAAGATGCCGGGCTGGCTGCGTACCTTTTTCCGGTCAGCATTCTTCTTTCCGCTGGTGCTTTCGGCTTCCAGCGTGTCCATCATCATGAGCTACCTGTTCAACCAAAACTTTGGCCTGGTCAACCAGGTCATTGGATTGGTGGGGATCCCGGCCGTACCCTGGCTGACCTCGCAGGGTGGCGCCATGGTGGTCATCATCCTGGTTTACGTCTGGCAGAACTTCGGGTTCACTTTCCTGCTCATCATCGGTGGCCTGAGCTCCATCCCGGTTGAGATGTATGAGGCATCCTCCATTGATGGAGCCACCGGATGGAAGCAGTTCAAGAACATCACCCTGCCGCTGCTCAGCCCCACACTGCTGGTGGCAAGTGTCATGGCGATCATCTCCGCCCTGCAAATCTTTGACCAGCCCTACGTGATCACCCGCGGCGGTCCCGGGGACTCCACCCGCACCGCGGTGATGGTCATTTATGAAACCGCCTTCAAGCAGCTCGATTTTGGCCGCGCATTTGCCATCGGCATCGTGTTGACACTGCTGATCATGCTGGTCACCGCCATTCAATTCCGCCTCTCACGACGCTTCGTGCACTACAACTAGGAGCAGCGCCATGACTATTCACTCTGTGAAAGAAAGCGCCCCAGTGGGTGGACGCGGAAGCTCTTCGGCACCTCGACGGCGT
>JBKKBD010000069.1:0-3268 GCA_046714315.1 Specibacter sp. | reverse complement strand
CCCATCTCGACCTTGGCCTTCATCCACTCCGGCTTACGCTCAACCGGAACAGCAGCATTACGCTGCTCAATACGCAGCAACTTACGTCCCTCGGGTGCCAACGTCATGAGAAAACTCCTTCGCCCGGCACGGAAGATGCGCCGACTGCTGTTGGATTTAGCATTCCACCACGTTGACGGCGAGTCCGCCCATGGCTGTTTCTTTGTATTTGGAGGACATGTCGCGTCCCGTTTCACGCATCGTGATGATGACTTCATCGAGGGAGACACGGTGTTGGCCGTCTCCCCACAGAGCCATTTTCGCGGCGTTGATGGCCTTCGCGGCAGCAATCGCATTGCGCTCGATGCACGGAACCTGCACCAGCCCGCCAATGGGATCGCACGTCAGGCCCAAGTTGTGTTCCATGGCGATCTCGGCCGCGTTCTCCACCTGTTGGGGCGTGCCGCCCATGACCTCGGCCAGGCCTGCTGCAGCCATGGACGACGCCGATCCAACCTCGCCCTGGCAGCCAACCTCGGCGCCGGAAATGGAAGCCTGTTCCTTGTACAGCACCCCTACGGCGCCGGCAGCCAGCAGGAATTTAACCACGACGGCGTCAATGGCCTCCTTGGGTGCATTGCGCATGCCGTCGGTGTAGTGGGTCGCGTAGAACATGACGGCCGGGATGATGCCAGCCGCCCCGTTGGTGGGGGCCGTAACTACTCGCCCGCCGGACGCATTTTCCTCATTGACTGCCAGCGCCACGAGGTTGACCCACTCCTGCCAGAACTTTGGATCCCGGTCGGTATCCTCTTCACGGAGGCGCTTATGCCAACCCGGGGCACGCCGTCGGACGCCCAAACCACCGGGCAGCAAACCTTCACGGGTCAACGAGGCATCCTTGCACTCTTCCATGACGTCGCGAATGTGCAGCAGACCGCTACGAACCTCATCTTCGCTACGCTCCACAAGCTCGTTGGCAAGCATGACGTCGCTGAAGTTTCCGCCTGCTGTTTCGCAATGCGCCAGCAATTCGGCAGCGGTGCGGAACGGGTACGGCAGGAGCGCCTTGGAAGATTCCAACTCGGCCACAGCCTCGTCGACGGCGCCTTCACGAATGATGAACCCACCGCCCACGGAGAAGTAAGTGGCCGCATGCAGGACAGTCTGAGCTTCATCGCTCACACTGAACTTCACGCCATTGGTGTGCCGGGGCAAGATGGTCAAGGGGTGCAAGATGATGTCGTCGGCACCATAAGCAAGGGCAACGCTCCCGCCGAGCAGCAACGGCTCTCCGGTGGCAAAGGCGGCCAGACGGGATTCCACCTCGGCCGGAAGAATCAGTTCTGGTTCGCGACCTTCAAGGCCCAGAAGCACAGCCGTCATGGTCCCGTGGCCCCGGCCGGTGGCGGCCAGCGAGCCGTAGAGATCCACGCGAACACTTGCCACGCTCTCGAGCAAGCCCTTCGCGGCTAGCTCACGGGCAAACGCTGCGGCAGCCCGCATGGGCCCCACAGTATGGGAACTGGACGGGCCAATTCCCACGGAAAACAAGTCAAAAACGCCAACAGACATGTGAGTACCTCACTCAAGTGCAAATACTACTCCGGTGTGGATTCTGCCGGAGGGCCGGGCGCACCACGTCGGTGCAAGCAAGGCCGGTCACTGCGGTGGGCACCCTCCAAGGCATCCACCGCAGTGAGCAACTGTATCGCTAGGAGAGATTCCCTACCGACGGGTACAACGGGTGTGCAGCAGCTAGGGCCTGCACGCGGGCGCGCAATCCCGAGAGATCTGCTGTGGCGTCCGTGATGAGCGCCTCGGCAATGATGTTTGCCACTTCAGCAAAGGCATCCTCGCCGAATCCGCGGGTAGCCAGGGCCGGCGTACCAATGCGCAGACCCGAGGTCACCATCGGCGGACGGGGGTCGAACGGCACAGCGTTACGGTTGACGGTGATGTCAATCGCGGCCAGACGGTCTTCGGCTTCCTGACCGTTGAGCTCGCAATTACGCAGGTCAACCAAAACCAGGTGCACATCTGTGCCGCCGGAAATCACGGAGATTCCCTTGGCTGCGACGTCGGGCTGAATCAGGCGCTCGGCGAGAATCCGGGCACCGGCCAAGACGCGTTCCTGACGCTCCTTGAACTCCGGCGATGCGGCAATCTTGAAGGCCACAGCCTTGCCGGCAATCACGTGCTCCAGTGGACCACCCTGCTGGCCGGGGAAGACAGCCGAGTTGATCTTCTTGGCCACGGCTGCGTCATTGCTCAAGATAATGCCGCCACGAGGGCCGGCCAACGTCTTGTGCGTTGTGGAGGTGGTGACGTGGGCGTGCTGCACCGGTGAGGGGTGCAGGCCAGCGGCCACGAGACCGGCAAAGTGAGCCATATCCACCATGAGGTAAGCACCTACCAAATCGGCAATGCGGCGGAATTCGGCGAAGTCCAGCTGGCGGGCGTAGGCGGACCACCCGGCCACGATCAGGGCCGGCTTGTGTTCGAGCGCCAGGCGCTCAACCTCGGCCATGCACGCGCTGATCACCCCGGGCGACACCATCATGGGCCTGAACCTGGCCCACGGTGGGCACCTGACCCATGGCATGCGGATCAACTTCTCCGGCAAGCTGTACAAGGTTGTCCCGTACGGCGTCCGCGAGGACACCCACACGGTGGACATGGCTGAGGTTGAACGCCTCGCTCTGGAGAGCAAGCCGCAGCTGATCGTCGCCGGCTGGTCCGCGTACTCCCGCCAACTGGACTTCGCTGAATTCCGCCGCATCGCGGACCTGGTGGGCGCCTACCTCATGGTGGACATGGCCCACTTCGCGGGTCTCGTCGCAGCGGGACTCCACCCCAGCCCGGTGCCGCACGCCCACATTGTCACCAGCACAACCCACAAGACCCTCGGCGGTCCCCGTGGCGGCGTGATCCTGACCAACGACGCCGACATCGCCAAGAAGGTTAACTCCGCAGTCTTCCCTGGCCAGCAGGGTGGTCCGCTGGAGCACGTTATCGCCGCTAAGGCCGTGGCCTTCAAGATGGCTGCCGAGCCCGAGTTTCAGGAACGTCAGGTCCGCGTCCTTGAAGGTTCCAAGATCCTTGCCCAGCGCCTCCTCCAGGAAGACGTTGCCGCAGCCGGCATCTCCGTTGTCAGCAACGGAACCGATGTCCACTTGGTGCTCGCCGACCTGCGCCACTCAGTCCTTAACGGCCAGCAGGCCGAAGACACGCTGCACCGCATCGGCATCACCGTCAACCGCAACGCCGTCCCCTTCGACCCCCGCCC
>JBKKBD010000068.1:0-13270 GCA_046714315.1 Specibacter sp. | reverse complement strand
ATGGAGACTACTCCCCCATCCGCGAGATTGCTCCACGAGCGCCAGGAATTCAGGTCGAGCGATTCTGTCATAAAAAACTAGAGTGTTGCCGATCACATTTACTATGTGCTTTGATGATATGAATCAGTCAATTTGACTAGGTTTTAAAACATTTTTACACCGCTCACTATGAACTTTGTATCTTATGTTATGGATACACCGGGATCCAACGATGCGGGCACAGGCGGCTGATTCCTGTGAGAAATGCACCCGAGGTTCGATTGCGGTCCTGCGCTTCCTGACTACAGAAGGAGAATCACTATGGAGAATTCATCCGATCCGACCCGCATTGGCGCGGGACTGAGCTTCGGTCGTCGAACTTTTGTTGGCGCCGCGGGCCTGATGGCGCTCGCCTGCACTGCCGCGCCCCGGGCCTTCGCGGCGAGCAACGGCACAAGCGCCGACGGTCCTTACGAACTCGTCTGGAGCGAACAGTTCGCCGGCCAGACCCTCAACGAGGGTCTTTGGGAGTACGAACTCAGCAACATTCGCGGCAATGAGCAGCAGCACTACTCGAGCGGCACAGAAAACGTCCGGATTCAAGACGGACAGCTTGTCATCACCGCCACGGACCGGCCGGTCGCCGATCAGTATCGCAATACCGCCCGACATGGCGCCAACGCTCGCCTCGTCAAGTACAACTCCGGCAGCATCCGTACTCATGCCAAGAAGGACTTCCTCTACGGCAAGCTCGAGATTCGCGCCCGCCTGCCCAAGGGCAAAGGCGCCTTTCCGGCGATTTGGATGCTTGGACACGACTTTCATCTTGATGGTCGACTCTCCCAGGCACAGGGGCCAGGCTGGCCGGGCTGCGGTGAGCTCGACGTCGTCGAACTGATTGGCGCACCTACACTCGAACGGGCGAGCCAGGGAGAAACCGCCAAGCCGGACGTCAGCAATCGCAAGATTTACGGCACCCCGCACTTTTCTTACCGCCTCGGTGATGGGGACGGCGATGGCAGCTACCGCCCGTATTCGCTCGGTGGAACTAGCGTTATCGCCACAGACTTCAACGACGAATTCCACGTTTTCGGAATCAATCGAACTCCCGAGAAGCTCGAATGGCTCCTCAACGGCCAGGTATACAAAACAATTCTGTTTACTGACCCCGATCCCGTGGAGAACGAGCGCCGCCAAGCGGCGGCTGCCGGCATGCTCCGACCGATGTACTTGCAGATCAACCTCGCAACGGGCGGCAACTGGGCTGGTGACGCGGGAGATCATCTCGCCGAAGACGGCACAGACTTTGTCATCGATTGGGTGCAGTATGCCCAGACGGCCGAGCAGAAGGCTGCCGATCTCGCATACTATTCCACGCTTCCGGCGCTTGAGGGCGTCACTGACATCGCCATCCGCCAGGGACAGCTCGTCGACTTGGCCGAGCATGTGTCCGTTGACTTCTCCGGCTATGAGGTCAACTGGTCCGTCAATGACACTCCTATGTTCGTCAACGGTGGAGCGGCCGGCGGGCGAAACGAGGTTCGGCTTCTTGCAAGCAGCCAGAGTGGTCCGCAGTCCGTTGCCGCCCTGCCAGTTGGTGTCTACTCGCTGTACTACACGGCCCTTCCGGCTGGCACGAATCTGAGCGGCAGCGGCAAGAATGCGCCCACCATCCCTGCCAACCGCGCCAAGGCCGTTCTCGCGGTGCTACCGCCCGATGGCGTAACAGGTATCCCGCGTGCAACTGTCGCTACGGTCGATCTGCCGGACGGCTGGAGTTTCAACAAGAACTCCCAGAGGTTCGATCGGAACGAGAAGTTCGATGTCACCTTCGTCAATCCGCTGGATGTAACGGTTCCTGCCGAGAAGCGCCTGCCGGTCACCTTCACCCTCGCCAAGGACGCCATTACCCTTTCACGACCTGGCACTAAAGGCTAGCCCACCCCGGCCACGTGGGTCAGGGGCTGCAACGTTCGCCGCACATGAACCATCACTGTCGCCGGCGAAGGCAAGTCTCACGTCATGGATGACGCATCCGGCCAGCCGCCGTGCGATCATCACATGGCACCCACGTGGTCCAGGATATGGCCAGCTACGCAGGCCCCGTCCTTGACCATGGTCTCGTGTCCACGCGCCTCAATTTCCACCATGGTGGCTCCCGGGATCAGCGACGTCACTTCCTCAACCCAGCTCCGCGGGCAGACACGATCCCGGTTGCCGCGAATCACCAGAGTGTGCGCGAGGATCTTGGGCAGGACTTCTTCAACGGAGTGATCCATCATGCTGCGCAATTTCTTGATAAACCACCGCGGACCAGTCTTGGCATAGTTGCGCATACCGATGGCCACCACCTCTGGACTTTCACCCAGCAGGTCCTGCACCATGCGCCACGTCTGCCAGCCAATCGTTCGCTCGGTGCGGTTGACCGTGGGGGCCACCAGCACCAACTCGCGAAAGAGATCGGGGCGCTGCGCTGCAGCTTCCGCCACGATCTGGGTTCCCATGGAGTGGCCCACCAGCACCGGTTGGCCCAAGCCCTCCAGTTCGGCAAAATCGATCAGCAGCGCTCCCATTTGAGCCATCGAGAGGGCCTCGAGGGGTTCGGGCGCATCGCCGAACCCGGGCAGATCCAAAGCCACAACCCGCCCATGGCCTTCCAGCTCTTGGCTCAACTGGGCAAAGTAGGAAGTTCCCATGCCAATGCCGTGCACCAAGAGGAAGGTCTGTTCGGAAGCGATGTCGGTATCGGTCGAGACAACCTCATGGTTCCCCACCAAAACTCTGCGCACGCTCATCCTTTGCCGCCTGCCTGCGTGGTGCGCCGGCTATAACTGCTATACCGGGAGGCTGTGCGGGTGGCCAGCTTCAACGAACTCCTTGATCTTGGCGCGGATGCCGTCAAAGTGGGAGTTGAGTAGCGCGGCAGCCTTGGCACCATCTTGGGCAGCGACGGCCTCGTAGATGTTTCTGTGCTCGGATGCCGTATGCAGCAAATCGGTGCCGCCGGTGCCAACCTGAAGGTGGATCTTGCGATAAACCTTCCAGAAGACGCTCATGAGGTTCATCAGCAGATCGTTACCCAAGGGCTCAAAGAGCAGGCGGTGGAATTCCGCATCGGCCTCCGCGAACCCCTCCCCGCGTTCAGCCAGTTCCTCCATCTTCACGACGGCGGCCTCGATGAGGACTAGGTGCTCCTTGGTAACCGCCGCAATGCAGGCACCCATAAGGCCAGCTTCAAGTGCTTGGCGGATGTCCACGAGCTGCAGAGCTTCAAGGCCCTCATGGCGCAAGGACAGCCGCCCCCGGAAGGTCAGCCCGTCGGCCAGTGCGTCAAAGTTGCTTGGAGCCACAAACATGCCGAAGCCGTGACGAATCTCAATGACACCCAGCGCCTGCAAGACCTTCAAGGACTCGCGCAGGGTGTTTCGCCCAACGCCCAGGACCTCACAGAGTTCGCTTTCAGTGGGCATTGGATCGCCTGCATCGAGGTCGCGGCTCAGAATGAGCTCCATGATGTCTGCCTGAAGTGCACGAAGCCGAACCTGGGCACTAAACCGAGCCTTCGGCGTTACGGTCGAAATGGACAACAAGACTCCTCAGAAATTGTGCGTCGCAGGAACTCCGCGTTTCTCACTTTAATGGTGTTATTAGAGGCAAGCGCCTCTGTGTACCCTATAGTTCGAACGCCCTCGTGCTGCGACTTTCGTGCCGTCCCGCCATAAGCGCGCCAACGTGATCTAACCCATAGAATATCGGATGTCCGACGACTTGCCTACAACACAGGTAAAAGTGGCGTCAATCTGTGGCAACCATCAGACCACGCATGAGCCGAAAAGTCCCGGACCGACCGCCCTGGTGGCCGAGACCAAATCGAGACCATCACCACACTTGACCAACCGCTGTGATCGCGATTACAGTTTCCCCATAAGCATCGGACGTCCTACATCCGATAACTACACTTTAGACGAAATGGTGAGTCAACAGAATGAGCAATACTCTTCAGAACCTGCCTTCCAGCCCCGCTTCACGGCGCACGTTCCTCAAGGCCGCTGGAGTCCTTGGAGCAGCAACCGCGTTCACCGCAACACTCGCAGCCTGCGGATCCTCGGATAAGGGCACTGAGACCGGTGGCTCCGCAGCCGCAGTCAACAAGGATCTCTCCATCGAGGCCGGTATCTCCTACTCGCTCTCCACGGGTTTCGACCCCATGAGCTCCTCCGGCGCCACCCCGTTGGCCGCCAACCTGCACATCTTCGAAGGCTTGGTGGAACTCCACCCGGCAACGCGTGAGCCCTACAACGCGCTGGCCAAGGAAGACCCGAAGAAGATTGACGACCTGACCTACCAGGTCACGATTCGCGACGGCGCCAAGTTCCACGACGGCACCCCTGTCACCACCGAAGACGTTGCTTACTCGTTCGAACGCGTCATGGACCCGGCCAACAAGGCCCTGTTCGCACAGTTCATCTTCTTCATCGATTCCGTCAAGGTTGTCGACGAAAAGACTGTTGAGTTCAAGCTCAAGACCGCATTCGCCGGCTTCGGCCCGCGCATCTCCGTGGTCAAGGTTGTCCCCAAGGCCATTGCCTCGGCAGACCAGAAGGCCTTCGACGCTAAGCCGATCGGCTCCGGCCCGTACAAGTTCGTTTCAGCAGCCAAGGACGACAAGATCGTCTTTGCTCGCAACGATGACTACAACGGCCCGAAGCCGGCCCTGGCCAAGGACATGACCTGGCTGCTCCTCTCTGATGCATCCGCCCGCGTTACGGCAATGCAGTCCGGCCGCGTTCAGGTCATTGAAGATGTCCCGTACCTGGATGTTGATGCCCTCAAGAACAAGGTTGATGTTGAGTCGGTTCAGTCCTTCGGCCTGATGTTCCTCATGTTCAACCAGACCAAGGCTCCCTTCGACAAGAAGGAAGTTCGCCAGGCCCTGCATTACGCCCTGGACAAGGAAGCCATCATCAAGACTGCCCTGTTGGGCAACGGAACGGCTGCTTCTTCCTACTTCCAGGAAGGCAGCCCGAACTACCAGAAGGCATCCACTGTTTACGCCTTCGACGCCGACAAGGCCAAGTCGCTGCTCTCCGCGGCAGGCGTCTCCGGACTGAAGCTGACCCTGACCAGCACGGACACCGCCTGGGTCAAGGACGTCATCCCGCTGATCAAGAAGAACTGGGACGCCATCGGTGTTGAGACCACACTGGAGCCCTTGGCTTCCGCAGCCGTCTACGCACCTGAAAAGGTTGGCGGCCTGAACTACGACGTCGTCGCCGCCCCCGGCGATCCCTCCGTCTTCGGTAACGACGCTGACATCCTGCTCAGCTGGTTCTTCCGTGGCGACACCTGGGCCAAGAACCGCTTCGCATGGAGCGAGACGGCAGAGTACAAGGAAGTCCAGACCAAGCTGAACGCAGCACTGGCCGCTCCCGAGGCTGACGCCAAGAAGCTCTACAGCGAAATCATCAACATCATCGCTGAAGAAGTACCGCTGTACCCGATCTTCCACCGCAAGCTGCCTACGGCTTGGGACTCCAAGAAGCTCAGCGGCTTCGCACCACTGCCCACTACCGGCGTTTCCTTCGTTGGTGTTGGACGCACCGAGTAATCTCGGCGCACTGCTTCACCTTGCACGACAGATTCACCTTGCATGACAGACCCGGGGGGCTGCGGCCACCAGGCCGCGGCCCCTCAGGTCTCACACCATATTTCCTATGACGCAGCACACAGTTCCTTTTGACTCGAAGCTGCAATTAGAACCGGAGTTAGTACATTGGCAAATTTTTTGCGACTGCTTGGGCGCAGGCTCGCAGCACTGCCGTTGATGATCTTGGGTGTAACCCTGCTCGTCTTCGTGGTGCTGCAGTTTGCTCCCGGCGACCGTGCCGTTGCCGCACTTGGTGAAGGAGCCTCCCCGGAGGCTTTGGAACAGTACCGTCAAGTCAACGGCCTCAACGATCCCCTCTTCATTCAGTATTTTCAATATCTAGGCCGACTCATTACGGGCGACTTTGGTAAAACCCTCCCGCCGGAAAAGCCCATCACTGAGGTCATTGCCAGCGCGTTCCCCGTAACCTTGCAGTTGACCCTTGTTGGCGTGATCATTGCGGTTGTTATTTCACTTATCTTCGGTGTTCTCGCAGCCCTCTACCGCGATACCTGGGTTGACCAGGTCATCCGCGTGTTCTCCGTAGCTGCCATTGCAACTCCGTCGTTCTGGTTGGGCATCTTGTTGATCCAGTGGTTCGCCCTCGGCGACAACTCCTGGTTCCCCTCCGGCGGCATGGCTGACCCCGATGAAGGCTTCGCTGGCTGGATCAGCTCCATGGCCCTTCCGGCCTTGGCCCTCGCCATTCCCGTTTCAGCATCCCTGATCCGTGTTGTCCGTACCTCCATGGTTGAGGAATTGGACAGGGACTACGTCCGTACGGCCATCGGCAACGGCGTCCCCTACACCACGGTTGTTTCCCGCAACGTCCTACGCAACGCCCTTGTCACCCCGGTGACCGTGCTGGGTCTGCGCATCGGCTACCTGCTCGGCGGCGCCGTCGTGATTGAAATGATCTTCTCCCTGCCCGGCATGGGTCAGCAGATCCTCAACGGCATCACGAACTCGGACACCAACCTTGTCCAGGGCGTGGTCCTGGTCATCGCCGTGACGTTCGTGATCGTGAACATCCTGGTTGACCTTATCTACCTGCTCATCAACCCCCGAATCAGGACGGTCTAAGTCATGCGAAGCAAACTTGCCGAACGGCTAAGCGCGCCTGGTCTGCGCTTCAAGGCCCTTAGCATGGGTTCCAAACTGGCCCTGATCTTCCTGATCTTCATTGTTATTGTGGCCATCCTGGCTCCGTGGATCTCCCCCCACGACCCGCTGGAAACCGGTGATCCCGCCACGGCCCCCAACGGGGCCCACTGGTTTGGTACTGACCGTATTGGTCGCGACGTTCTTTCCCGCCTGATGTACGGCGCCCAGGCGTCCTTGATGATCGGCCTCGGTGCCGTGGCACTGGCCATCATCGTCGGCGCAACGCTTGGTGCCATCGCCGCAACCTCGTCGAAGTCCACCAACGAGATCATCATGCGCATCATGGACATCTTGATGGCATTCCCGGGTATCGCCCTTGCCGCCGTTTTGTTGACGGCTTTTGGCAACTCGGTCCCCACCATCATCTTGGCCATCGGCATCATCTACACCCCGCAGCTTGCCCGCGTGGTCCGCGCCAATGTGCTCTCCCAGTACGGCGAGGACTATGTTCGCGCCGAGCGTGTCATCGGGGCCGGCCGTACCTACATCATGCTCAAGCACATTGTCCGCAACACCGCAGCCCCCGTGCTCGTGTTCGCGACGGTCATGGTGGCCGACGCCATCATCCTGGAAGCCTCATTGTCCTTCCTCGGCGCAGGTATTCAGGATCCCGATCCCAGCTGGGGCAACGTCATCTCCTACGGACGTAACCTTGTACTCTCCGGCGGCTGGTGGGCAACAACCTTTGCCGGTCTGGTCATCTTGCTGACGGTGCTCTCGCTGAACATCCTGGCTGAGGGCCTCACCGACGCGATGGTCAACCCGAAGCTGAAGCGTGCCGCTCCGGTGAAGGACGACGACGGCTCGGCAGCTGCCGCTCTCGAGCTCGCCAAAGCCGATGCGGCAGCCCGTGCAGCGATTGAAAACCCCTTCGCCGCGCTGGACAAGGAACTGCTCCTGCTCCAGGCCGTTGAAAAGTCCCGTAGCGACCGCCTCGATCAAGTTGGCTCCGAGGCTCGGGTGATCCTGGAAGTGAAGAACCTTTCCATCCGCTTCCCGGCCCGCTTCGACAACACTCCCATTGTGGAGAACGTCTCCTTCACGGTTCGCGAAGGCGAAACCATGGGTCTTGTGGGCGAGTCCGGTTGTGGGAAGTCCATCACCTCCCTGGCCATCATGGGCTTGTTGCCCAAGACGGCCGTGGTCACTGGTTCCATCAAGTTCGATGGCAAGGAACTCCTGGACCCGGTCACCAAGCACAGCTCTGTGAAGGCCTACGAAGGCCTACGCGGTGAGCAGATCGCCATGGTCTACCAGGATGCGTTGAGCTCCCTGAACCCGTCCATGTTGATCAAGGACCAGATGTTGCAGCTGACCCGCCGCAACGGTCGCAAGACGCCCGCCGAATTGCTGGAACTGGTCAAGCTCGATCCCGTACGTACGCTTAAGAGCTACCCGCACGAGCTTTCCGGTGGCCAGCGCCAGCGCGTCCTGATCGCCATGGCACTGTCCCGTTCACCGAAGATTGTGGTGGCCGATGAGCCCACCACGGCCTTGGATGTGACAGTGCAAAAGCAGGTTGTTGATCTGTTGAACGAACTGCGCGAACAGCTTGGTTTCGCTATGGTTTTCGTGAGCCATGACCTTGCTCTAGTGGCCTCCTTGGCTCACAAGATCACCGTGATGTACGCCGGCCAGGTTGTGGAATCCGCACAGGCCGCGGAACTGCTGACGCACCCCACCCACGAATACACCCGTGGCCTGCTCGGTGCCGTGCTCTCCATTGAGTCCGACGCCGTACGCCTCCACCAGATTCCCGGCACGGTTCCCTCGCCGCGCGACTTTGCGTTGGGCGACAGGTTCGCCAACCGTTCACAGCGTTCCGACGCTGATCCGAGCCAGAAGTTGGCGTTTGTTCCCATCACCCGTGATGGTGTGACAACTGATCATTTCTGGGCCAGTCACAAGCGCGAAGATGCCCAGTCGGTTTCCGCCGCGGCAGATACGGAAGGTGCCTCATGAGCAAGCACACAGCAGCTCCCACCGGAAGCGGATCCACTCCAGTTATTGAGCTGAAGGACCTGCACGTCCACCACCGGACCCGCTCAGGCGGCCTCTTCAAGCCCAGCTATGTGAAGGCTGTGAACGGCGTTGACTTCTCCATCAGCCGCGGCGAGACAGTGGGCATTGTTGGTGAATCCGGCTGCGGCAAGTCAACGCTGGCATCGGTCCTCGTTGGCTTGCAGACACCTACCTCGGGTGAAGTGTTGTTCCATGGCAAGCCCGCCATCAAGCGCAATGCCGCCATGCGCAAGGAATTTGGCCGTTCCGTCTCCGTGGTCTTCCAGGATCCCTCGACGGCGTTGAACCCGCGCATGACCATCCAGGACATCCTGCTGGATCCGCTGGTTATTCACGGTATCGGCAATGGCGCATCGCGCCTGGCCAAGGTCGCGGAACTGTTGGCGCTGGTTGGTTTGCCGCAGTCGGCAGCCGAGGTCACGCCGTCGCAGGTTTCCGGTGGACAGCGTCAGCGTGTGGCAATTGCCCGTGCCCTGGCCTTGGGCCCGGACATCATGGTGGCCGATGAGCCCACCTCCGCGCTGGACGTTTCCGTCCGCGCCCAGGTCTTGAACTTGCTCTCTGACCTGAAGAAGGAGCTGAATCTGGGCATGGTCTTCATCAGCCATGACATCCAGACGGTCCGCTACGTTTCAGACCGCATTTGTGTCATGTACTACGGCGAAATCGTGGAACAGGGCTCGGCCGAGCAGATCTTCGACAACCCCACCAATGACTACACAAAGAAGCTTCTCGGCGCAGCGCCGTCGCTCCTTCACATCTAATTTTCTACTAATCAACACAATTTTGGAGTAATCCCGTGACTACTGTCGCTTCCCGTTTCCAGGGTGTCATCCCTCCCGTCTGCACCCCCCGTACAGCTGATGGCGCCATTGACGTCCCCTCGTTGGAGAACCTGACCCGCCACCTCATCGAGGGCGGCGTGACCGGCCTGTTCGTCAACGGTTCCTCAGGTGAAGTCACCCACCAGACCAACGACGAGCGCGACACCGTGCTGAAGACCATTGCCGGCGTCAACGCCGGACAGGTCCCCCTGCTGGTTGGTGCCGTTGAGCAGACAACCAACCGCGTTGTTGAAGAAGCCCGCCGCATGGTTTCCCTCGGCGCCGACGCCATCGTGGCCACCAGCCAGTACTACGCGATCAGCAACGCCGAAGAGACCGGCCGCCACATCCGCACCGTGGCAGCCTCGGTGGACGTTCCCGTGTTCGTCTACGACGTTCCGGTACGCACCCACTTCAAGATGCCCACCGACCTGCTCCTAGAGCTGGGCCGCGAAGGCGTCATCGCCGGTGTCAAGGACTCCTCCGGTGACGATGTTTCCTTCCGCCAGCTGCTGATCGGCGCCAAGGACATCCCGAACTTCGACATCTTCACCGGCCACGAAGTGGTTGTTGACGGTGCACTGCTCGGCGGCGCACAGGGTGTTGTTCCGGGTCTGGGTAACGTTGACCCGGCCGCGTACCGCCGCATGTACGACCTCTCCGTTGCCGGCGACTGGGCCGGTGTTGCAGCCGAGCAGGACCGCATCGCCGATGTCTTCAACATCGTCTACACCCCCAAGGCCGGCCGTTTGTCCGGCAACGCAGCAGGCCTGGGCGCATTCAAGACCGCCCTGGTCCTGATGGGCATCATCAAGACCAACGTCATGAGCACCCCCATGCTCTCCCTGGACGAAGATGAGACCGCAGCCATCAAGGTCATCCTTGAGCGCACGGGCCTGATCTAACACCCCTCATTACAACTGACCCGCAGTAGTGGTCGAAAAATCGACGATTTCGCGATATTTCCGACCACTACTGCGGGTCAGTTCTTGGACTTTGAAGGATTCTCTATGCGGTACGTAGTTGGCGTTGACCTTGGCGGGACCAAGACGGCAGCCGGAGTGGTGGCCGAGGACGGCTCGGTCCTGTTTACCGAGCAAATCCCTACCCTCAACCGCGACGGCGGCGAGGCCATCTTGGACGCCACAGCAGCCAAGGTGCGTTCCCTCATTGAGCGGGCAGCCGCCATGGGCGCCACTGTTGACGCCATAGGCGTAGGGTCCGCCGGCGTCATCAACGCCAGCGAGGGCACCGTGATTTCCGCCACCGACGCCATCCTCGGATGGACCGGGACGGCCATCACAGCGGGGCTGACACAGCGGCTGGAACTGCCGTCCGCCGTCGTCAATGATGTGCACGCCCATGCCCTTGGTGAGGCGTGGCACGGCGCAGGTGCAGGCGCCACCACCGCCCTGATGGTGGCCTTCGGCACAGGTGTTGGCGGCAGCTTTGTTGTCAACGGCCAACCCCTGCTGGGACACCACTTTGTGGGCGGCCATGTGGGTCACTTTGCCTCACCGCTCGCGGTCCACCGTGGCACGCCGTTGCCCTGCTCCTGTGGTCATGCCGGCCATGTGGAGGCCATCGCATCGGGGCCAGCCATTCACGCCGCTTACCTTCGCGAGGGTGGCAGTGCATCGCTTCCCGATACCCGTGCCGTCTTTGATTCAGCGCGGGCCGGAGACGAGCTCGGGCTGCAGGTAATCGCCCATGCGGCAGCCGCGGCCGGTCAAGCGGTGGGAGGATTGATAAACATCCTTGATCCAGCAGTGGTTGTGGTCTCGGGTGGATTGGCTGATGCCGGAGAGCTTTGGTGGGACGCCATGGAAGCGGCCGCGCGTGCGGAACTGCTTGCACCGCTGGCTTCTGTGCGCATTGTGAAGGCAACCTTGGGCAATACGGCCGCAATAGTTGGCGCAGCCTCTTTGGTATTTGCGAAATAATTAGTTCTATTTTTACTAGGAGTTACAGTGACGCTGAAATTGACCAACCTTGATGAGCTTGCCGGGCAGCTTGTTGTCTCCGCCCAGGCCTACCCGGGCGAGCCCATGCGTGATCCCCGCACCATGGCGCAGATCGCGGCATCAGCAGTAATCGGTGGCGCCGCGGCCATCCGCGTTCAGGGCATCGCCGACATTCAGTTTGCACGTGCCGCTGTTGAGGTTCCCGTCATTGGCCTTTGGAAGGACGGGCACGACGGCGTTTTCATCACCCCCACGCTGCGCCACGCCCTGTCCTGTGCCAGCGCAGGCGCCCACATCGTAGCCATCGACGGCACCCGCCGCCCGCGTCCGGACGGCCTGACGTTGGCCGAGACCATTGAAGGCATCCACGCAAACTCCAACTCCTTGGTCATGGCTGACTGCGGTTCCTTCGACGACGCCGTTGCTGCCGCCGAGGCAGGCGCAGACCTGATCGGCACCACGCTGGCCGGCTACACGGGCGAACGCCCCAAGACCGATGGCCCCGACCTTGAGCTCATCGCCGAGATTGCCGCCGCCAAACTTGGCAAGCCACTCATCGCCGAGGGTCGCATCCACTCCCCCGCCCAGGCCCGCGCAGCCCTGGACGCCGGTGCGTTTGCTGTGGTTGTTGGCACCGCCATCACACACCCCTCAACCATCACCGGCTGGTTCAAGGACGCACTGAGCGCGTAACTGTTCCACAGCCTGCGATACCGGGCGGGTTCTCCGAGTTGAATCTCGAGGAACCCGCCTTTTTGGTGCCCAGGGCGTGCAGGTTTCGCCGCGCTGGTTCCGCCGTGCTGGTTCGCATTGAGGCATCGCGTGTTGGGCACCCTTGGGTTCAACTCGCCCATGTGGAAAAGTGGAATGTGATTCACCCCATATTTTCTTGTACTGACCGGTCAGTTCTTGGTATTTTGAAGCCGCCCCCTCCGGATGAAAGAACCTCAATGCTCACCACCAACCAGCTGCACATCGATGGTCGGCACCATACTTTGCTGCCCGCCACCACCATTGAAGCCCGCCGTTCCGAGGTCCTCTTGATTCAGGCCGATGGACAGGAACGCCGCACCGCTTTGGCCCTGGCACTGACCGGACGGATGAAGCCCTCGGCCGGAACCGTGTCGATCGGCCATGACGCCTCCCTGGCCGCTTTGCGCCGCCGCAGCGCCATCATCGATGCGCCGGAGGTCAATGCTCCGGAGAACCATCTCACGGTCAAATCTCTGGCGTCAGAGGATTTGGCACTGGTTCCGTTCAAATTCCGAGACCGCACCAGGCCAACGGCATGGCTGGTCAAGCATGGTTTTCGCGACATTCTCGATGAGTGGATCGAAGCATTGGAGCCCACCCGGCTGCTACAGCTGCAGCTCGAGCTGGCCCTCGCCAACCGGGATATTGACGTCGTGGTGGTTGATTCGCCCGACCGTCACACGGCCGACACTTCAGCCTGGCTGCCCCTCCTTGAACAGCTTGCCGCCGGCACCCTGGGCCGCGGCGAGGAAGTCAATGCCAGCACTCCACTTCGACCCCTCGTGGTGGTGGGTGTGGTGGGCCGCATCCCGGATGAATGGGATGGCGCCGTGGACGTGGCTGGAAATGCGCTAACTACACACGTGGACGACGAGGCTGAGGTTGGCGCTCACGACGACGCCACCGAAACCTCCGAA
>JBKKBD010000067.1:0-37921 GCA_046714315.1 Specibacter sp. | reverse complement strand
TGCGGTGATAGAATCAGACCTTGGGACTATGGATTTCCAGTCATGCGACTGGTTGTCACACGGTCCCAACGCATGTATCCAGGAGGAAATTTAGTGCCTACGTACGCCTATGCTTGCAAAGATTGCAACCATGCTTTCGACATTCAGCAGTCATTCAGTGACGATTCCCTGACGGTCTGCCCCGAGTGCCGCGGCAACCTGCGCAAAAAGTTCAACTCCGTGGGCGTTGTGTTCAAGGGAACGGGCTTCTACCGAACCGATTCCCGCTCGACCTCCAGCTCGGTTCCTGCCGCGCCCGCTGCTGCCCCTGCGGCTGCCAGCACGCCCGCTACCGCTTCGGTCAGCTAGAGTTTTCTTCCTTTTCTGCGGCAGCGTGGACGCATCGTAATGCGCTGATTCCTCCACAGCATCTGTTGCCCTGGGGCTTGTCCACCTTTAGCTAACTTGCCCTTTTGCCCGCTTTCGGGCCGGTCTAGCGTGGCCTCATGAAATCCGCACACACTCCCCCAACGCCGCCTGTTTATCCCGGACCTGCGTGGGGTTCCCGACAATGGTCCAGACGCGCTTCTCCGCTCGAAAAGCTTGCCCGCCTGATCGCCCGGCGTCGTCGATTCTTCGCCGCTCTCCTCTTGTGTGCCGCGGCCGCACTGGCCGTTCAACAACTCACGCCAGCAAGTCCCGTCACCGCCACGGTCATGGTTGCCGCCCGCGATCTTCCTGCCGGTCATGTTATCGGCGATGGTGATTTGCGGACCGCCGAGGTCGCCCCACCCATGGTGCCCGACGGCGCGTTGCGGCCTTCTCCGCCCGGGGCACTCGTCGCGGGAATCCCGGCTCCCGAGGCGTCGTTCGAGTGGCGTGGAAGTCAGCTCTCCGGCCCGGTTCGCCGCGGCGAAGTCCTCACGGATGCGTCTCTTTTGGGCAATGGATTATTGACGGGCGCACCGGCCGGAAGCCAGGCCGTCCCCATCCGGCTCAGCGATCCCTCAACCCTTTCACTGCTGCGCCAGGGACAACTCGTCACGGTGGTGCTCAGTAGCAGCCAGGGTTTGGATGGTCCGGTGAACAATGAGGTGTTGGCAGAAAAGGTTCCGGTGCTCTGGACCCCTGGCCTCGCACCAACAGGTGGCGGATTGTTTCCCGCCCAAGAAAGTGAAGGCGTTGTGGTGGTGGCGGCCTCGGCCACTCAGGCAGTGCAACTCGCTGGCGCCATCAGCCGCGGAAAGGTTTTCCTGATCTTGCTGAACTGAGCCACACCACGGCAGCTGGCCGCAGTTAGCTACGGAACGCCTTCATATCCTCGAAGTACTTCGTAGACGCCGGCAGATAGCAGAGTCCAATGGCCAGCGCTCCAAGGACTAGCTGTGAAATGGTCGTGTAGCCGCCAGGGAAAGTAATCCCTACCAGTTGCGAAAGGGTCAGCACCGCCAAGACGGTCGTGGCTGTCCGAGCCCATGTGAGGCCCTTGCGGAGGAAGAAAGCAAACAGCACATAGGCCGATACGGTGGCCAGCGCGGCGAGCACCACCGTAATGACACCCATATTGCGCATGGCTTCCAAGCTCAAAGTGGAATCTCCACCAGCGTCCAACTGAGCCTGAAGTACCAAAGCCCGTTCAGGCGAAACAGCATGGATAATGCCAAGGACGGAGGCGACGACCTGGGCCGCGGCAGCCAGCACCAGCAGCCACGCAGCCGTAATTATCGGTCGCGGGGCAGCCGGTTTGGGCGTTGCCGAGTCCTTGTCCTTGTCAGCGAAGGCACCCAGCCCGGGAATGTGTGGCGGAGTTGCCATGTTGTTGTTTGTCCTTATCCCCAGTGCGGGGGCTTGTTTTCGCGTAGCCACTCATCATGACCGCGATCGCTGGTGGCATCGCCCCAGGTGTGGTCGGCGTCGTGCGGAGCCACCTTCGGCAGTAGCTCCGCTTCCTTGGCCGGAGCCGTCACGGTCTCATCCTTGTTCGTGGTTTCGTCTTGTTCACTCACGGGTGTTTCACTTTCTTCAACAACTTTTGCTTCTTCGGCAGCCTTGCTTGTGGCAACTGCTGCCGTCTCATCGGTGTCTGCTGTTTCTACAGCGTCAGCTGTTTCTGCAGCGTCATCTATTTCTACAGCGTCATCTGAGGCGGTGGAGCGGCGGCGGGAGCGCGGGGAATCTATCACGGCTGTCATCGACGGGTCCTGAGATGAACTCATGAGGGACTGCATCAGCGAATCGCCGGTTCCTGCACCCAAGCCAAGGTAACGGCCAATCTGATCCGCACAGCTGGAAGGATCCGTGAAGACCTCAATCGTCCACAGCGGCACATAGCGCCACCCCAGACGTTCCAGCATTTCCGGGCGCAGGCGGCTCCGCTCACGCACGCTCATGTTCTGGTATCTGGCCGTACCGTCGGACTCAACGGCAACAGGGACCGGGATCTCGTGCTCTTCGCGACCCAGCAGCTGGATGGGATCTGGAGCTGCTGCCATGTCAAGGGCACCGTCGTAGTGGTGCCACACCCGGGCGCCACGGGCACGGAGCCTATCGGCCAGATCTGCCACCAGAGGGTCTTCGCCAGTTTCCCGTTCGCTGTCCATTGCACGCGTTGCCGGGGTGCCCAACAGCGAGTTGCCAGCCAGCTCCCGATCAAGCAGTTCAAAGAAGTCAACGGCGCCAAAGCTCAACCGGCTTGCGTCCAGATCCTCGGGACGGAAGCAGGTCACCAGGTGAATATGAGTGCGGGCACGGGTCATGGCCAGGGCGAACTTGGCTCGGCCATCGGGCTCTGACAACGGGCCAAAGTCATGCAGGGCGCGGCCATGCGGCGTGCGACCATAACCGAGCGAAAAGATCACGCGGTCGCGGACCAGGCCAGCTGCCCTGTCCACTGTGACAACGCGGAAGGATTCCGGACCCGAGCCGAAGAATTCGGTGAGCAGCGGATGGTTGGCCATGTGCAACCGGATGGCCTGAGCCACTCGAACAGCGTGGCGATCGCTCGCCGTGATGACAGCCAGTGATTCACGTGGGCGTACCCGTGCGTGTTCAAACACCAAATCAACGATGCGGTTGACTTCGGCAACCACCGATTCCACACCGCCGTCGCCAACTCCGGGAAGACCCTTGCCGTCGGGAAGGTAGTCAACTGTGATGGCCCGGTCCAGACCGGTCACCGCGCGACCATCAGGCAGACGTTCCAACTGGGAATCGTAGAAGCCGGTGCTGAGCTGGCGGACCAGCTCTTCATCCACGGCACGGTAGGAAACGCTGAGACGGTGCCGCGGCAAGACCCTCGACAGGGCACCGAAGACGCTCTCCAATGAATGCTGATCGGAGGCCTTGTCGCCTGGTGCACTGACGGAAACCGAGAAGCTCTTGGGGCAGGCAGTTTGCTCGTCACCGAACGCCACAACCTGCTCGGCACGAGCCAAGGCAGGCAGTGCAGATTGCAGCGAAGTGGATTCCGCATCCAAGATCACCACAGCATCAAAGCGGTAGTCGGCAGGAATAGCGGTTGGCACCGCCAAGGGGCTGAGCACAAAAACTGGCGCCAAATTGCGCAGAAGGTCCGGAGCCTGCGTGCTCAGGGCTGACAAGGAAACCCGGCCATCCTTGAGGACGTTGCGCAGCATCTCGCCCTGCCGGTTACGGCCGGAAAGGACCTTGGACCATTGCTGGGCCAGTCGCCAACGGATCCGGTTTGGTCCGGAAGCGACGTGGGTCTGGTCAGCCAAGCGGAACTCGGCCTCCAAGCGGCGCAGGTTGGCGCCGTCGGACATGGCCAGGTATTCATCGCCGCTGATCATGGCCTCAAGTGCCGACTGCCACCAAGCCAACTCGAGCTCGGAGCCGGTCTCGGCCGCAGGGACCTCACGGCCTGCGAGGTCCTCGAGGAGTTCGCCAAGACCTTGCTCGCGCATGCCTTCCAGTAGGAGCGTGCGCTCCGGCAGGGTTTCCAGTGACTCCTTGGAGGCAACCAGTGCCTCGAGGCGGCCGGCAAGTTCACCGGCGTTGAAGTTCAGCAGATCCCCGCCGTCAACCGTGCGTTCTAGTACCTTGCCGAGTGTCTGCAGCTTCTCGCGCAGGCTCATGTAGCTGCGGCTCAACTCGGCCAGGCCAGAGGGAACCGTGGGGTGGCGCTTGCTCGTCGCGGCCTCGGCCCAGAGTGCACTTTGTTCGTTAACGAGCACCAGCGATTCGTGCAGATCCGCGATGTGGACACCGGGGCGCACCAAGTCTTTAGCATTGCGGCGGAAGCGGGCGCGTTGCAGTGCCGGCATCTCGATGCCGCGTTCGCGGCGCCATGAGGCGGTGGCCGTCGCGGCGATCATCTCGTCGGTAGACCAGTCAAAAATGTCGGCGTTGAACTTGTCAAGGCTCTCGCGGATGGCAACCAACATATTCAGCTGGCGGCCCCACTGGGCGAAGGAATTGCCCTGGCGGATCTGGCCGAACTCGGCTACCTCGTGCATCTTGTTGGCGAAATCCGGCACCTGCTCGTTCAGTTGCTCGGCAAGCGCATAGGCAGTTTCGGTTTCTTTCCGCGTGACCATGCGGGCCCCGTGCCAGGCGCTGCTGACGGCAGCCTGACTAAAAGCGCCAAGTTCGGCTGCACGGCGCAGGCGCCCCGTCAGTTCCTTGCGGTCGCGGATACTGTCCAGAACGCTGCGCTTCAGGCGCACGGTGGTGGACGGTGCCGGATGGATCGAGGTCAGCTCTGCCAATGACTGCATGGCCTGGTACGGCGAGCAGCCCCACCGATCACGCACATTGTGCAGGCTGGCGACGTGGTCAACCAGCTGGTGGCGATGGTCAACCAACGTTTCATGCAGGCTGGAGAGTTTGGGCTCAGCTGCCTTTTCATTGCGCGTGATGGCACGGATTAGCTGCGACTTGATCTGCTGCGGCCCGGTCTGGGCGCTCAGCTGCAGCAGCAGTGAATCAAGGCCGTGGTCCGTGAAGATCTGAGCCAGCTCATTGAGTGTTCCACGGCGTTCGCCGACTACCAGAACGCTCTTGCCATCATGAACCAGCTGCGCAATGGCGTTGACGGCGGTCTGTGTCTGGCCGGTTCCCGGAGGCGTGGAGACCAGCACGGATTCGCCGTTGCCGATCATGTCCAGCACGTATTGCTGGTGCCGATCGGCGTCGCGCACCAGAATTTCTTCCTCGGGGTGGCGATCATCTAACGCGGCAAAGCGGGAAAAGTCAGGCGCCAGCTCAACCGGCAGGACGTCGTCGTCGCTGTGGTTGTGCAACAGCTCCAACAGTTCACTGCCGGCCTGCAAAGCAGGATCTTTCAGGTTGTCTGCAAGGAACGCAAACGTGGAAACCATAAGATCGTGCTCCACGGTTGCCCCGGGAATGGAGGCCAGTAGGGTGCGTACACGGTCAAGCACCGGGGCCGGGTCAAAGCGTGCCGTGCTGTAGGCAAGGCGGCCAAGGGCTGCGGCGTCCAGGTGGATGTGCCATTGCTGTGCGAGGTGTTTGACCAGCGACGGGTTCAGTTGGGCCTGCTCCATCAGCTGGAGCTCGTAGTCATCCTGACCGGGCCGTACAGTAAGGGCGACGGCGGCCAGCAGCACGGGTGCGCATACCTCGCCGTCGGGCGTCTCTGCTGTGGAAGGTTCCCCGGCAGAGGACCAACGGGCCATCCCGGCGCCGAGGTATCCGACGTCGATCCCGCGATCGGTGCTCAGTTCAAAAATTTTGGCACGCAAGGCTGCGGCGGTGCGCTTCGCGGCGGTGTAGTGCTCGGGTTCGCGGATCAGTGTGGACAGGCGTGTTTTGCGGCCGGCCAGCAGCTGGGCCAGGCCAGACGGATGGGCATGCGTGAGGTTGATACTGCCATGCCCGGTCTTCACAAAGGCCAGGGCAGTGTCGGCCCCGGAATAGGAATCCAATCCAGCAAGCCAGGTTTGGAGTTCCAATGAACTCTCATTGGGGCCTGCAACTTCGGACACGGGTGCCTTCTTCTCTGCACTTGAGCGAAACGGTCTTGACCATACTGACATGCTTTTCAGGCTATCGCCCTCAGCCTACTAAAGCATGCTCGGCACACGGAAGGGCGCCAAATTTCCCGTGATTTCACAGGGTTTGGCGCCCTTCCGGCTACCTTGTGGAGATTACTCCCACTCGATGGTTCCCGGTGGCTTGGACGTGACGTCCAGAACTACGCGGTTTACACCTTCCACCTCATTGGTGATTCGGTTGGAGATCTTAGCCAAAAGATCGTAGGGCAGGCGTGACCAGTCGGCGGTCATGGCGTCCTCGGAGGACACCGGACGCAGCACGATCGGGTGACCGTAGGTGCGGCCATCACCCATGACGCCAACGCTGCGGACATCTGCCAGCAGAACTACGGGCATCTGCCATACCTCGTTGTCCAGGCCGGCTGCGGTGAGCTCGGCGCGGGCAATGGCGTCTGCCTTGCGCAGCAGTTCCAGGCGTTCGCCGGTGATTTCACCGACGATGCGGATTCCCAGGCCGGGGCCGGGGAACGGCTGGCGGCCAACGATCTCGGCCGGCAGGCCCAGCTCGGCGCCAACAGCGCGGACCTCATCCTTGAAGAGCGCACGCAGCGGCTCAACGAGTTCGAAGCGCAGGTCCTCAGGCAGTCCGCCAACGTTGTGGTGGCTCTTGATGTTGGCAGCGCCTTCACCACCGCCGGATTCCACAACGTCCGGGTACAGGGTGCCCTGGACCAGAAACTTGATCTCTTCGCCTTCTGAAGCGGCCTCGGCCATGATGGCGCGCTCGGCTTCTTCGAAGGCGCGAATGAATTCGCGGCCAATGATCTTGCGCTTGGTCTCCGGATCGGAAACACCGGCGAGAGCATTCAGGAAGCGGTCCTGCTCGTTGGCAACGTACAGCTTGGCGCCAGTGGAAGCTACGAAGTCGGTCTCGACCTGTTCGGCCTCGCCCTGGCGGAGCAGGCCGTGGTTGACGAACACGCAGGTGAGCTGGTCGCCCACTGCACGCTGCACCAGGGCTGCGGCAACGGCTGAATCAACGCCGCCGGAGAGGCCACAGATGACCTTGGCGCTGCCGATCTGCTCGCGGATGCGGTCGACCTGCTCGTCAAGGATGCTGGTGGCGGTCCAGTTCTTTTCCAGCTTGGCGCCGTTGAACAAGAAGTTCTCCAACACCTTCTGGCCGAACTCGGAGTGCTTGACCTCGGGGTGCCACTGCACACCGAAGAGGCACTTTTCCTCGTTGGCGAATGCGGCAACGGGTGCACCTGCGGAGGAAGCGAGCACGTCGAAGCCCTCAGGGGCCTCCTGCACGCTGTCGCCGTGGCTCATCCACGTTGTCTGGTCAGCATTGGTGTCGCTGAGGATGGAGCGGCTTTCGCCAAGGATCTGAACCTGGGTGGAGCCGTATTCGCGCAGTCCGGTTTCAGCAACGGTTCCGCCGAGGGCTGCGGCCATAGCTTGGAAGCCATAGCAAATGCCCAGGACCGGGATGCCGGCTTCAAAAAGGTCTGCACCAACGTTGGGTGCGCCCTCTGCGTAGACACTGGAAGGTCCACCGGAGAGGATGATGGCAGCTGGGTTTTTAGCCAGCAACTGCGCAGTTGTATAGGTATGCGGCACGATTTCCGAGTACACATTGGCCTCACGCACGCGGCGCGCAATCAACTGGGCGTACTGGGCACCGTAGTCCACAACCAGGACGGGCTTCTGGGAAGTCTGGGCCGTAGCGGGATTAGTCACGGTTCAATCTTAACCCACGGTTCAGCGAGCTTTCCCCAGCGCCGTCGTTTCAGTGACGAGTCACTCACATATGTGCGCCCTTGTGACGCTCTCGCAGCTATGGCGCCAAAACGCGAAACCCTCTCGCACATGATGTGCAAGAGGGTTTCAGGAAATTCGCCCATTGCTGCGCGAGCGTTGAGGGTGGGGGCTAGTAGCGCTTGCCGGCCTTCGGGTTGGCGGCAACCTCGGCGAGAACTTCCTTGTGCACCTTTGCCTCGACGAAGAACGACAAGAAAGGAATCACGCCACCGAGTGCGATCAAGACCAGCTTGCCAAACGGCCAGCGCATGAGGGTCCACAAACGGAAATCGGCGATTAGGTACACAACGTACATCCAGCCATGGATGATCAAGACCATGGTCGAGAGATTCACGCCGCCAGTGACAGACATGACACCACCCTCGATGTTGACCAGGCCGAAGCCGTGGCTGGCGCCGAGAGTGTCCGTGCCGCCGGCAACCAGAACGCTCTGGAAGCCGTAGCGCAGCACCAGTTCAATAACCAGCAACAACAGCATGATGCCTGTTGCGTAGGCCAGCACCTTGTAGAACTTCAGTGCCGTGAGGATCTGTGCCGGGGTGCCACCAAAACGGCGCTTGGGCGTTGCCGGCCGCGCGGCCACCGGCGTATCGGTTGATTCTGTGTTGCTGGGCTCGGTCACGGTGCCGGCTCTCCTCAATCTGTTCTGGGTGTCAGGGTATTAGCGGTGTTTCTGTGGCAGGACGTCTCGTGTCAGGGCGTTTCGTCGTCAGCATCGTCGTCGTGCTCGAGGTCATAGAGCGCGTCCTGGTCGCGGCGGTAATCGTCCGCCACTAGGCGCCACCACAGGAAGACGGCGAATCCGGCGAACACGGCCCACTCGATCGAGTAGAAAATGTTCAGCCAGTTGATCTTGTCATTCTGGTCGGTGGCGGTCACGGTGATGGGCACCAATGCATTCTTGACGGCGGCGTTGGCGGTGGCCGCGCCGACATCCTGGCCATCAACCACCTCATTGAACGAGACAATAAAGGATGCATACATGCTTACGTTCCAACGGTTTGTCAGCTCGGCCGAGGACAGTGCGGCAACCTGGCCTTCGGGAAGATCCTTTTTCAGAACCGGGCCTTCCGAGTTCAAGAGCCGTCCAGTAAGTTCGACGGCGCCTACCGGTACCGCGGGCACGTCATTCACAGAGGCAACCCATCCGCGAGCAACTGCAATCACGACTTCCTTGGTGGCCGCCGACCCCACAGGAGGTACCGCGCCGTCGACGATAAATCCAGCTACAGCCCAATAGCCCTCATTGCCATCCTGTAGTCGTGATGGCACCAAGACCTGCTTACTGGGATCGAAGTGGCCTTGCGCCGTGACCATTTGGCCCTCAATATCACCGGTCATGAGGTGCCCGGGCGTCATGGTGTCCAGAAGTGGCTGAACCTTCTCCGTCACGGAGGGCGGAGCCACGTCCTTTTCGAGCGACCGGGAGAACTGCCATTGACTCAATAGGACGAGAACGGCTGAAACAGCCAGCGCAAAGACCAGCGCAGCTATCCATTTGGGCTTGACGGCAGTTTTTAACACACTTCAAAGGTACTTCGTGATCGTGTAGAACAACGAATGCAGTGATCGCTACCGCAGTGCGGTGCGCCCGCTGTCAGTGGTCGAAGAAGACCAGCGTTGAATTGATCAGTTCGGCAATGACCTCGGCATCGTGGGCGCGGCGCAGTGATTCACGGAAATTCTCCTTGAACAGTGAGCGTGCCAGCGTGGCCAGAACTTCCAGATGGGCCGAGAAGGAGCTCGCCGGAGTCGCGATGAGCAGGATAACTGTTGCGGGCCCGTCTACCGCACCAAAATCCAGGCTGTGATCAAACTTGGTGATGCCCACGGCGATGGAAATTTCCTGCACAAAAGAACTCCGCGCGTGCGGCAGCCCAATACCGCCCGGAAGACCGGTGGCCATCTGGTGTTCGCGGGCGTTGACGTCCTTCAAGAATCCATCAAGATCCGAAATCCGGCCCTGTTCGAACAACTTGGCAGCCAACTGTGCGGCCGCGTCCTCCTTGGAATGAGCTTCCATTTCCAGAATCACCAAACCGGCGTTGGTTAGTTCAGTTTCATAGCGTTCCAGTGAGCCCGGTGTCATCTGTACCTTTCAAGGCAGTGCGGCGACGTAAATCTACTGACAGTCTATCCGTTGCCACTTACTGCGGGGTGAGAGTCTCGCTCCGGGACATTACACGGATTTCAGGCAAGAAAGTGCCCCGGCCCATGAGCGGACAGGGGCACTTTCATGCGCAAAATCTATGCGGAAACGATAACGTCAATCCGCTGGAATTCCTTCAGATCTGAATACCCGGTGGTAGCCATGGCGCGGCGCAGGGCGCCAATGAGGTTTGAGCTTCCATCGGCGCGGTGGGCCGGACCGTGCAGGACTTCTTCCAAGGTGCCCACCGTGTCCATCTTCACGCGGTGGCCGCGCGGCAGTTCGTCGTGGTGCGCTTCCGCACCCCAGTGCCAGCCCTGGCCGGGAGCCTCGGATGCCCGGGACAGCGCTGCGCCGAGCATGACGGCGTCTGCACCCATGGCGATTGCCTTGACGATGTCGCCGCTGGAGCCCATTCCGCCGTCGGCAATGACGTGAACATAACGTCCGCCTGACTCATCCATGTAGTCACGACGGGCGGCCGCAACATCGGAGATGGCACTGGCCATGGGTGAACGGATGCCCAAGGCGCGTTGGGTCGTGGTCGAGGCGCCGCCGCCAAAGCCGACCAGGACACCCGCGGCGCCGGTGCGCATGAGGTGCAAAGCGGAGGTGTAACCGGCCGCGCCACCTACGATCACGGGAACATCGAGTTCGTAGATGAATTGCTTGAGGTTCAGCGGCTCGGTGGTCTTGGAGACGTGCTCGGCGGAAACCGTGGTCCCCCGGATAACGAAGATGTCCACGCCGGCGGCAATCACCGTCTTGTAGAACTCCTGAGTGCGTCCCGGTGTCAGCGAGCCGGCAACCGTGACGCCCGCGGCACGGATCTCCGCCAGGCGCGCCGTGATCAGCTCTTCCTTGATGGGTTCGCTGTAGATCTCCTGCAAGCGGCGGGTGGTTTCGGGATCAATCACCGAACCCTCCAACGTGGCGATCTCATCCAGCACCGGCTGCGGGTTCTCGTACCGAGTCCACAGGCCTTCCAGGTCCAGGACACCGAGTCCACCGAGCTTGCCCAGGGCAATGGCAGTCTCCGGCGACATGACCGAATCCATGGGTGCGCCAATGACCGGCGCCTCAAACTGGTAGGCGTCGATCTGCCATTTCACCGACACATCTTGGGGATCGCGAGTACGCCGGGCAGGCACAATCGAAATCTCATCCAACGAATATGCGCGGCGTCCACGCTTTCCACGGCCAATCTCAATCTCATAAGTCACGCCCCTAGCCTATCGCAGCAAGGGCCAGAGCCATTAAAACGCGGCTACGAAGTGCCGTTCGCCGCGGATTCCAAGGCCTGCGCTGCTGCGGTTTCCAGCCGGGCGATGGTCTTCACCTGTACGGCCATGCCCTCAAAATCGGGCTCACCCGCGGCTCCAACCAGATCCGTGAGTGCATCCCAAATGGCTCCCAACGCCAGATACTGACCCACGACCTCGTCCAACGCGGCGTGCTCCACGCCGGGCACCGCAGCCGCCTCCCGCAAGAATTCCGCGTACAACGGCCGTAGCGCGCCGGGGCCGCTGAACCGCTTCCCAGCCAACAAACCATGCAACATGGCCATTCCGTCAGAGGAACTTTGGGGATCACCAAAGATGCGCATCCAGCCGCGCTTGGTTTTGCCATCCGTCAGCCGTTGCGCCCACGATTCCATCCCCAAGATGCCAAAATTCTTCGCATATCCTGGCGGGATTCCGGGTGGGGCCAGCTGCGTCAACAACCCCTGAGCCGTCTCAGCCATGGCCTGGCGCAGCACCTGCGTTGTCAACGCCGTCCCACTGCCTTCGACCACATGCGCCTGCCAATGCTTATCCGCCTTGCGTGAGCCGCGCGCTTGCGCCAGCGCAGCCGGGCTGATCCGCGAAAGGTTCCCGCCGCCGTCGTCCATCAGGTAATCAGCGCCGTCCCGGGCCACCACGGCAACATCGACCGAGTCAGAGTCCGCCAGCGAATCCTCTGCAATCCAAGGCAGCTTTCCGCGCACAACGCGTACGACGGCGGGTACCCCGGTGTCCAGCGCGGCATCCAGCCGCGACTGGGCCAGGTTGGCACTGCCGGTCTGCTGAATATTCACGGCGGCACCGCTGCGGCGCAGAAGGTTCTCCGTGTAGGGACCCGGGTGGAAGCGCGTGACCACCGACGCCGTGGTGGTCTCCTTGTATTCAAACGTAAAGATCATGAACCCGATGCCTCCGGCCAGCCCCGCAAGCATCGCCTCGCTGAAGGGTGCTCGAGTCAAGGGATTGCGAACACCGGATGCGGCAAGGACCCGTGTCCACAGCCCCGAGTCCCAGTGCGAATAGTCGGTGCGGGCGTCATAGGGGGAAAGCATGCGTCGATTCTAGTCGCGGATGGTGAGTGCTACCCATCGCGCCGGAACCCGCGGTGACCTAGGGTGAAACGAAAGCCCTCCGGGTACCAACCTCAACTACTTGCAGCAAAGGCGGACGACCCATGGCAGACGGCATGATCGGCGCGGATCCGAACCAGCTACGCGACCTCGCCAAAACCATGGAATCCTCGGGCGCCAAGCTGAAGCAAATATCGGCCTCGCTCAATAGCGTGATCACCCACGCCCGATGGAATGGGCCGGACAGCGAAAAGTTCCGCGGCCAATGGAACAACGGGATGCGCAAAACCCTGAACACCACCGGGCTCATGCTGGCAGAACATTCCAGCCTCCTGAAGGTCCAGGCCGACGACCAGGACCAGGCCAGCGCGGTTGACGGTGGAAGCGGCGGCGGTGGGTCCGGGACAGGCGGGGCCAGCGGTTCTGGGAGCGGCACTGGCGGCGAGGGTGGCGGTCCCGAATCGCCGTTGCAGGGCCTCGTCGACGCCAACGGCAACCCGATCTATCAGGCCAGCAACTTGATGGCCACCATCGGAGGCACCTTTGCCAGCAACCTGCTGAGCAAGATGGTCAACGCCGGTCTTTTGCGCGCGATGCCTTGGAGCCTGCTGAGCGCTGAGGCCGGGCAGCTGGGCCAGTATGTCAAGGGCACCCAGCTACTCAACGGCCTGTCCATGGTGGGACGCGCCGCTGGAGTGCTCAGTGTCATTGGTGGTGGCGTCCAGTTCGCCAATGGGTACATCAACGGCGATACGAACCAAATGATCGACGGCGGAATCACCACCGTGTTGGCTGTGGGATCCTTCATTCCCGTGGTTGGACCGGCTTTCGCCGTGGCCGGGATCGCCTGGGCGGGTCTTGGCCTGCTTTCCAGTTCACTTGGCTACGGTTCCACGAGCGAGATGATTGGGGCCGGGGCGCAATGGGTTGGCGATAAGGTCTCCGATGGCGCCAAATGGGTTGGCGAAGAGACGGCCAACGTAGCCAAGAAGGCCTGGGGCTGGCTCTCCGGTGGATAGAGTTGAGACAAACTTCTGCGCACCCTTGGACTCAATCAAGAAGGAACAATGACCGACGAAACAGATCTCCTGCTGACCGACCATGAACTTCTGGCCCTTCTGGCCATGAATCCAACGGCATCATCGGCCTCAACCCGCGACCTGTTCCGGCTCAGTGGTGTTCCGCACCAGGACATCCTGGAGCGTGCCGGAATCACCACCCTGCTGGCTCGTGGCATGGCGCAACCCAACGGGGATGACATCGTTCCGGCCGAACGAGGCGCCCTCGTTGCAGCGGTCTTGACCACCGCAACTGCTTGGCTGGAGGTGGCTTTTGTGACGCCCAGCGCAGATCACGTAATGTTCGTCGCAGCTTCGGAGCACGGTTCCCTGCTCTTGTCCTTGAACCGACTGGGTGCCCACCAGGTGCGTCCGGTCGACACAGCGGACGGCTTGGCCCGCTTGGGCGTGCTGCTCTCGCGCGCGTACCTTGAGGATGCCACAGACGGCCTTCCGGCTGCAGCCATGGTCACCTCTCACGCGTTGTCCGAAACCTCACGCACAGCCCATCTCAAGCGCGATGAAAACGAGACGTGGACCTTGCAGACCGGCAATGGTGAATCGGCTCAGACCACCACGGTTCCGGCAGAGACGGCCTTTGAGTTGTTCAGTTCAGCCCTGCACCAATGACGCAGGAGCCTTCCCCACTGAACGCCAGCCCGCGCGGACGGGTGGCAGGGCTCATGCTTGCCACGGCCGCCGTCGTTGGTGTCTTCGCGGTGATCGCCTTGTTGAACCCTTCCCTTGGTGGACAGCCCCGCGGCTTGACGGCCGGGATCGGGGCGGCGATCTTCGCCGTCGTGCTTGTTGTCATCTGGGCAAGGACGCGAATGCTGCGGCCCCAGCGGCAGCCCAAAAGCATCACAGCCGGTCCTGTTGTAGCAAGAAGGTCCGTGGCATTGGCCGTTATCGCGGCCATGCTGTGGCTCATGGCCGGGCTGTTCTGGTTTTTTGCGGCTACCGGCATCAGTCTCCGCTACGGCATGGACCCGGTCCTTTTTGCCGTGCCGCTGACCATTTACCCGTTGCTGATTCTCGGGGCGAGGAAGCTCCAAAGCACAGACCCCTCGAGAGTAGAAGGACAATGAACTACACCGGCCCTTTCCCAGCTACGCCCGGAAAACCACTCAACTACTGGCTCGAATCGGACATGGCTAGGCTGGCTCCGGAGACCACCACCTCGGCACTGCGCGACATGGCGTGGGCGTACGGTCAATGGCGGGGCTTTGTCGTAGCCATGGCAGGCCTAGGCACCGCCGTATTCGCCGGCGGACTTCTTGCCCTTGTCATGATGCTCAGCACCCCGGCGCTCTGGATCATCTTGATCGTGGCCGGACTGGCCATGGTGTGCGTCAGCGTCTTCATCACTACGGCAAAGTTGCCCAAGATTGCCCGTGCCGCCCGGCCTCGCATGTCCCGTGCACCGGGAAAAACGAGCTCCGGATTAGGCCTCGCCGCCCTCATGATCATTGCCATTGGCGGCCCCATGGCCTTGGCCTTGCACGGCTGGCTATCGGAGGGGCCTGGCCCCGCGGTGTCCTTCGTGGTTGTCGCGTTACTCTTCTTGCTGGGCACCGTCAGCGCGTTCGTGGCCCCAGCGTACTGCGCCCAACACGCACGCCAAGGTTTCCGGTCCTACATTGAGAAGAACCCGGCGTTGCGTCAGGAACTTGAAGCACTTTCCTTCAGCTGGCACGATCCCTCCGGCAACAGGAGCTTCGGGCCGTTGTAAGCCGGAGTCTCCCGGCCTATACCCTTGTTTCATGACTGAGACCGAATTACGCATGACCGATCATGAGCTGCTTGCCCTGCTGTCCATGACGCCCACGGAGTCGGCGGCCACAACCCTTGGCCTGCTCCGACTGGACCAGCACAGCGGCAACGAGCTGCTCCACAATGCCGGCGTCACCACCTTGATGGTGCGCGGACTGGCTGTGCCGCAGGGCGAGATGATCGTTCCGGTGGAGAATGCCGCCATTGTTGGATCTGTCATTTCGCAGGCTCAGGAGTGGCTCGAGATCACTCTAGCTACACCAACGCTGCATCATGCGCTCTTCGCTGTGGGCTCCAACGTTGGCGCTGTTTTGTTGAGCATCACACCCTTTGGCGTGCACGACGTCCAGCCCATCGAGTCGGGACCCGCCATGCTGGAGCTGGGTCTACACCTGTGCAACGAGTACCTCACCGCCGGCGCAGAAGGCCTTCCCGCCACCGTCGGCGTCCGGCGCCTGCGCGTTGATGCCGAGACAGTCGAGGCCACCCTGACTGCCGTGGAAGCTGGCGATTGGACGCTTACCGTCGGTTCGGTCGTGACCACTCACCCTGCAACCGAGGCCATCACAAAGTTCAAGGACGCGCTCGGCTAAGTATTCGTGTGCCCGTCCGGCTCACCAACGACGGCGACGACCCACCTGCGAAAGGTGAGTCGTCGCCGTCGAACATTAACGAGGAGGGTGAGCTACTTGTTGTAGTTCGGTGCTTCCACGGTCATGGTGATGTCGTGGGGGTGCGATTCCTTCAGGCCGGCAGCCGTGATGCGGACAAACTTGCCGCGGGCCTTGAGCTCGGGAATGGTGGGCGAACCAACGTAGAACATGGTCTGGCGCAGGCCACCAACCAACTGGTAGGCAACCGAAGCCAGCGGGCCGCGGTAAGCAACGCGGCCTTCAATACCCTCGGGGATGAGCTTGTCATCGCCGGAGACATTGGCCTGGAAGTAACGGTCCTTGGAGTAGGAGGTGTTGTTGCCACGGGTCTGCATGGCGCCCAGTGAGCCCATGCCGCGGTAAGCCTTGAACTGCTTGCCGTTGACGAACACGGTCTCGCCCGGGGATTCCTCGGTGCCGGCCAGGAGCGAACCGATCATGACGGTGTCGGCACCGGCAACCAGTGCCTTGCCGATGTCGCCCGAGTACTGCAGACCGCCGTCGGCAATCAACGGAACGCCGGCGGGAATGGCAGCCTTGGCGGACTCATAGATGGCGGTGATCTGCGGAACGCCAACACCTGCAACAACGCGGGTGGTGCAGATGGAACCCGGGCCAACGCCAACCTTAATGCCATCGGCACCGGCGTCGATCAGAGCCTGGGCGCCCTCGCGGGTAGCTGCCTGGCCGCCGATGATGTCAACGTGGGCGGCAGCCTTTTCACTCTTCAGGCGCGCGATCATTTCCAGTACGCCCTGGCTGTGACCATTGGCCGTGTCGACGAACAAGGCATCCACGCCGGCGTCAACAAGGGCCATGGCGCGCTCGTAGCCGTCGCCGAAGAAGCCGATGGCAGCACCAACGCGCAGGCGGCCCTCGTCGTCCTTGGTAGCCAAGGGGTACTGCTCGGCCTTGGCGAAGTCCTTCACAGTGATCAGGCCGCGGAGGATTCCGGCGTCGTCAACCAGCGGGAGCTTCTCGATCTTGTTCTTGGCGAGCAAGTTGGAGGCGTCTTCGCGGCTGATGCCCACCTTGCCGGTGATCAGCGGCATGTGCGTCATGACGTCCCGAACCAGGCGCTGTGAGTATTCGTTTTCCGGGATGAAGACGGTGTCGCGGTTCGTCACGATGCCCATGAGGCGTCCGTCCTTGTCCACGACCGGCAGGCCGGAAACGCGGAAGCGGGCGCAGAGCTCGTCCAACTCGGCCAACGTAGCCTCGGAGCCAATGGTCACCGGGTTGGTGATCATGCCGGATTCGCTGCGCTTGACCAGATCAACTTCTTCGGCCTGACGCTCGATCGACAGGTTGCGGTGAACAACACCCAAACCGCCCTGGCGGGCCATGGCAATGGCCATGCGGGATTCGGTCACGGTGTCCATGGCAGCCGAAAGCAGCGGGGTCTGAACCGTGATGCGCTTGGACACGCGTGAGCTGGTGTCAGCATCGGAGGGGATCACGTTGGTGTGTCCGGGAAGGAGCAGGACGTCGTCGTACGTCAGTCCAACGAATGCGAATGGGTCATGAATTTCGGGCTGGGACACGAAGGCTCCTTGGCGGGGGTAGAACCGGTGGGTGTGTGCATCCGATGGCCGGTCCCGTCATTACGAAGCTGGCCTGTGCGTTGGTTACAGTCTAAAACGAAAGCGGCCGTTGCCCTATTCCCGTTCGCTACGTCACATCGGGGTGCATCCCAGCAACGAAAAATGCCACCGTTCCCGCAAAATGCCGCCGGTATATCGGTGGCATTTTGCGGGAACGGTGGCATTTTTGAAACTAGCTGGGCCCACGCGATGGGCCCCCGCGCCCGAGGGTCCCAACGTTCAGACGCGCCAGCGGCTGAACGTTGGGAGGGCGTGGGGACTAGTGCTGGTGGCCAGCTTCGTCGTCCTCGGCAGGCTTTTCCGTCACGAGAACTTCGGTGGTGAGCACCAAAGCCGCGATGGAGGAAGCGTTGCGCAGGGCTGAACGGGTGACCTTGACGGGGTCGATCACGCCGGCGTTAACCAGGTTCTCGTACTCGCCGGTGGCAGCGTTGAAGCCGAAGCCGTCTTCAAGCTCGCCAACCTTGTGAACAACAACGTAACCGTCGTGGCCAGCGTTCTGGGCAATCCAGCGCAACGGCTGAGCAACAGCCTTGCGGACCAGCTCAACAGCAGTTGCTGCGTCGCCGGTCAATGCGAGCACGTCAGCGTCGTCGTCGAGGGCCTTGGCTGCCTGAACCAGTGCGGAACCGCCACCGGCAACAATGCCCTCTTCCAAAGCTGCACGGGTTGCTGAGACAGCATCCTCGATGCGGTGCTTCTTTTCCTTCAGCTCGACCTCGGTGGCTGCGCCAACCTTGATCACGCCGATGCCGCCGGCCAGCTTGGCCAGGCGTTCCTGCAGCTTTTCCTTGTCCCAGTCGGAGTCGGTGCGCTTGAGCTCGGCGTGCAGCTGAGCAACGCGCTCTGCAACATCTTCGGCCGTGCCAGCACCGTCAACGATGGTGGTGTTGTCCTTGGTGACGGTGATACGGCGAGCCGTACCCAGCACCTCGAGGCCAACCTGATCCAGGGACAGGCCGATCTCAGCGGAGACAACCTGCGCGCCGGTCAGGATCGCAATGTCCTGCAACATGGCCTTGCGGCGGTCGCCGAAGCCCGGAGCCTTGACAGCAACAACGTTCAACGTGCCGCGCAAGCGGTTGACGATCAGCGTGGACAGAGCCTCGCCGTCGACGTCTTCAGCAATGATGAACAGCGGCTTGTTGGCGGCAAGTGCCTTTTCCAGCAGGGGCAGGAATTCCTGCAGGTTGGAGATCTTGCCCTGGTTGATCAGAACCAGTGCGTCTTCCATGACTGCTTCCTGGCGTTCTGCGTCGGTGACGAAGTACGGGGACAGGTAACCCTTGTCGAACTGCATGCCCTCGGTGAGGACCAGTTCGGTGGAGGTGGTGGAGGACTCTTCGATGGTGATGACACCATCCTTGCCAACCTTGTCGAAAGCCTCGGCGAGCAGGTCGCCGATTTCCTGGCTCTGAGCGGAGATGGCGGCAACTTCTGCAACCTGTCCACCCTCAACCGGGCGGGCGTTCTCCAGCAGGCGCTTGGCAATGGCTTCAACCGAAACCTGGATGCCGCGCTTGAGCTCACCGGGAGCCGCACCTGCGGCAACATTGCGCAGGCCTTCCTTGACCAGTGCCTGTGCCAGAACGGTGGCCGTGGTGGTGCCGTCGCCAGCAACATCGTTGGTCTTCGTGGCAACTTCCTTGGCCAGCTGTGCGCCAAGGTTTTCGTACGGGTCTTCCAGCTCAACTTCGCGGGCGATCGTTACGCCGTCGTTGGTGATGGTGGGAGCACCCCACTTCTTGTCGAGCACAACGTTGCGACCGCGCGGACCGAGGGTGACCTTGACGGTATCGGCAAGCTTGTCGATACCGGCCTCAAGGGCCTTCCGTGCGCTGTCATTAAATGCAAGCTGCTTAGCCATGCGTTTGGTCCTTTCAAGCAAAGACCCCGCTCCCTCATCCATGATCTCGACAGGCTCGATCAGCAGGATTGCTGGCGCGGGGCTTTACAAAAGTGGTTACTTAACTACGATGGCCAGTACGTCGCGGGCCGAGAGAACGAGCAGCTCTTCGCCACCGGTCTTAACTTCGGTTCCACCGTACTTGGAGTAGATAACAACGTCGCCAACGGCAACATCGATCGGGACACGGTTGCCGTTGTCATCAACGCGGCCGGGTCCAACTGCCACAACTTCGCCCTCCTGGGGCTTTTCCTTGGCAGTGTCCGGGATAACCAGACCGGAAGCGGTAGTCAGCTCTGCTTCGAGCTGGCGAACAACAATACGATCCTCAAGAGGCTTAATAGAGACCGACACTCGGACCTCCCCTTCACATGCGTAAATTCTATGGATGGCTGGCGTTCTTCTTCACCATGTTGTGTGGAGCCTCAACCGTCGTCGCGGTGCCGGTGTTGCTCCCATGGCCAAAAAGAAAATCAAGTTAGCACCCTCAGGGCGAGAGTGCTAACTCTGACTCTAGGGAATCGATTAGCACTCGGTCAAGGCGAGTGCCAGATTTGACCGTAAAAGTACGACGTCGGCGGGCCCGGTTACGCTCACGGCGCACCGTGAGCCCCGGCGTCGAGCAGCAGCTGCGCTACGGCGCCCTGCCCAGTGGCTTGAGCGTGAGCCAGCGCGGTGACACCGTTCGCGTCGGCCAGATTGACGTTGGCTCCGGCCTCAATGAGCAAGCGAACCACTTCCTGGTGGGCTTCCCCGCCGGTCCCAAGGATTACCGCTTCCAACAGCCCTGTCCATCCCAAATTGTTCACGTGGTCCACAGGAACCTCGGCAGCGAGCAGGATCTTCACGGTGCTGACATGCCCGTGCTCACACGCCGGAATCAAGGCGGTTCCACCATACCGGTTGGTGCTTTTGACGTCAGCCCCGTGCGCCAACGTCATCACCAGGATCTCGTCGAGCGCTTCGGCCCCGGCATAGAGGAAGGCGGAATCTTCTAGATCATCTTTGGCGTTGACGTTGGCCCCGGCTGCCATTAAGGATTTGGCAGCCGCCACTGCGTTGGATTTCGTCGCTGCCACGAGAGCCGTCCGCCCTTCTGCTCCCTTGAACTCCAGCTGGGCTCCATCGGCCAGCAGGGCCACCACCGCAGCGGAATCATTGTTCGTAGCCGCTCCAATGAGTTCGGTGTTGAGAGAAATTTGCTCTTGGGGTGTCAGTGGCGGAGCGCTGGAGGGCGGCGATGCTGGCGACGGAGAGGACGGTTGCGCCTCCGACGTGGCAGCAGTTGGCCCTGGCGTACCGCTGTCGGCTGACTTACCCGTCTGGCAGCTGGTCAACGCTACTGAAACGGCCAACATTATTGCTAACTTCAGGCCAATATGCGATTTGATCATGCCGCACAGCCTAACGCGACGCATTGTTCCTAAACATCTTTGGCGTCTTCACCAAAGATGTCAGGATGAAGCTATGACAATGAGCCCCGTGCAGGTGCGCGACCTCCAAAAAACATATGGCCGATTCAAGGCCGTGGACGGCATCAGCTTCGACATCCATGAGGGCGAGACCTTTGCTTTGCTCGGCCCCAACGGTGCTGGCAAGAGCACCACGATAGAAATCTTAGAAGGCTACCGCGACAAGACCAGCGGTGACGTTCGTGTCCTGGGCGTGGACCCCGCACACGGCGGGCTGGACTGGAAATCGCAACTGGGCATTGTTTTGCAATCCACCGGGGAGAGCGGCAATGTCAGTGTCGTGGAGCAGCTGACTCACTTCGCCGCCTACTATCCTCATCCGCGCAACGTTGCCGAGGTCATCGAGGCTGTGGGGCTGGGCAGCAAAGCAAAGACCCGCATCAGCAAACTCTCCGGCGGTCAGCGCCGCCGGGTTGATGTGGCGTTGGGAATCATTGGCAGGCCCAAGCTCTTGTTCTTGGACGAACCCACCACCGGCTTCGATCCGGAAGCCCGGCGACAATTTTGGGACTTGATCAACCAACTCAAGGCCGAAGGCACCACCATTTTGCTCACCACCCACTACTTGGATGAGGCTGCGACGTTGGCAGACCGGGCAGGTGTCATCGTGGGTGGCAAGCTCGTGGACATCGGCCCCATCGATGTTATTGGCGGGGCAAGCGCAAGGGTGCCTTTGGTGCGATGGCGGCAGGACGGCGTCGTCCGCAGTGAGCGCACCGCCGAACCGGCGGCACTCGCGGCGCGGCTGTACGCCGAGGCCGGAGGCGAGGTGGATGGTTTGGAAATTACCCGGCCCAGCCTCGAGGACATTTATCTAGACATGGTGGGTACCCATTCAGCCGCACCCAAGACTGCGGAGGAAAACGCATGAGAACACTCCAACTGGGCACCTCACGGATCGGCTACGAGCTCAAAGTGTACTTTCGGCAGGGCGATACCGTGTTCTTCACGTTCCTGTTCCCCATCATGATGTTGTCCATTTTTGCCGTGGCCTTCAGCACCAGCGGAAACATCGGCACGGCCCCCGATGGCAGCGGCGGCATCACGGTGGCGTCGTTCTATGTGCCAGGCATGGTGGCCGCGGGCATGTTGCTCAGCGGCGTGCAAAACCTCGCGGTGGACATCGCGGCAGAAAAGGGTGACGGCACGCTCAAACGTCTCGGCGGCACTCCCCTGCCGGTTTTTTCTTATTTCATGGGCAAGATCGGCATGGTACTGCTCAGTTCGGTGTTGCAGGTGGCCTTACTGCTGCTGGTGGCCCGAGTTGCCTTCAACGTGGATCTGCCCAGCGAACCTAGCAAGTGGCTGACCTTTACCTGGGTATTTCTCTTTGGTGTCATCACCAGTTGTGTCCTGGGTATTGCGCTCTCCGCGCTGCCCCGGACGGGAAAGTCGGCCACGGCAGTGATCATCCCGCTGGTGCTGGTGCTGCAATTCATCTCAGGCGTGTACTTGAACTTCTCCCAGTTGCCGGGCTGGCTACAGAACTTTGCCAGCATTTTTCCGCTGAAATGGATGGCTCAAGGCATGCGCAGCGTGTTCCTGCCCGCCACCTTCGAGGCCGCCGAACCCTCGGGTGCGTGGGATTTGGGGCTCGTGGCGTTGGTGCTGGGCGTGTGGCTGGTGTTGGGGCTCGCGCTATGCAAGATGACGTTCAAGTGGATCCGCAAGGACACGTAGCCCCCGGCCGGCCCGCGAGCGGTTAGTAGTACACGGCCAGCGGGCCGCGAGGTCCGTCGATGACTGTCACGGGAGTGTCAAAGACCCTGCTGAGCACGTCGTCGGTCATGATCTCCTCCGGCGTACCGAATTCAATGACCTTGCCATCCTTCACGGCGCAGATGTGGTCCGCGTAGTGCCCGGCAAAGTTGATGTCATGCAGGACAATCACAATGGTGCGGCCCAGCTCCCGCGCTGCCCGATGCAACAACTGCATCATCTGCGCTGAGTGTTTCATGTCCAGGTTGTTCAGCGGCTCATCCAGCAGGACGTGATCGGTCTCCTGGGCCAGCACCATGGCAACATAGGCTCGCTGGCGCTGCCCTCCGGAGAGTTGGTCAAGGTAGCGGTTCTCCAACTCGTTGAGATTGAGGAAATCGATGGAGCGGCTGATGACCGCTTCGTCGTCCGCGGTCAGCCTCCCCTTGGAGTGGGGGAACCGGCCGAAGCCAACCAGTTGCCGCACGGTGAGGCGTGCAACGAAGTGGTTCTCCTGGCGCAGGATCGCCACGATCTTGGCCAGATCCTTGGACGAGGTGCTGGAAACGTCGTACCCGGCGATCTCAATGGCTCCGGCATCCAGCCCCAGCAGGCGTCCGATCATGGTCAATAGCGTCGATTTTCCTGCCCCGTTGGGGCCAACCAGCGCCGTGATACCCCCGGAGGGAATCTGCAAAGTCACCGGACCAATAGCAACCTCGCTGCTGTAGCTTTTTGAAACACCTGTCAGCGTGATCACAGTCGACCCTTTCGGAGAATGAAGAACAAGAAGAGCGTTCCGCCCACGGCCTCGATGATGATGGAGACCACACCCTGGGCGTAGAAGACGTTTTTCATGACGAAGTAGGCCCCAGAGAGAACCACGAACCCTACCAGCACAGCTACGGGGAAAACATATTTGTGGTCGTAGGTATCGGCCAGCTGATAAGCCAGTGTGGCCACGAGGAAGCCGAGGAATGTCATGGGACCGACAAGCGCCGTCGAGGTTGCCATGAGGATGGAAACAAGGAACAACACCCGCATGACCTCGAAGCGGTGATTCAGGCCCAAGTTGGTGGTGGTGTCTGCGCCTAGGGCAATGATGTTCAGCCGTTTGGCGTTGAGCAACAGCAGGGTTCCTGCAGCCAGACACAGCGGGATGGCGATGGGCAGGTAGCTTGGATCGGCGTTGGAGACGGATCCGAAGAGCCTTGCCGTGAGGATGTCGAAGTTGCTGGGGCTCAACAGCCTCTGCATGAACACCGAGATGGAGCCCAGGCCACCTCCAATCACGATGCCAACGAGCAGCATGATCTGCAGGTTGCCATACTTGCCCGACAGCAACCAGCCGTAGAGCGCCATGGACAAACCCACCATGATCACGATCTGCAGGATGAATTGCGGAACACCGGCCATCATGACCACACCCGCGGCGCCCATGAAGAACACGGCACACGTTTGCACGGCGATGAACAAGGATTCAAAGCCCATGATCGACGGCGTGATGATGCGGTTGTTGGTGGCTGTCTGAAAGCTGACGGTCGCCATGGCCTGGCAAATGGCCACCACGGCCATGACAACAATGCTCGTGGCCCGAAGCTCGGCGATCCTCCAGAAGCCCGGGGTGTCTACCGGCATGGGGTTGTCCCAGGCCAGCAGCCCGAAGCCAAAGCCGGTGGCCAGGACAATCAAGATGCCCAGCACGATCCAGTAGCGCTTCCGCACACCTGCTGTGGGCAAGGGGCCGGACTTCCGGCCGACATGATGCCGACTCAACGGTGCGGTGGTGCGTGGGAGCGTTTCAGCCATGTCGACGCTGCTTCAGTAGGAGTGAAATGAAGACCACGGCACCAACCACGCCAAGGATCAAGGACACAGGAACCTCAAAAGGCATGATGATGGTGCGTCCCACCAGATCACAGACCGTCACGGTGGCGATGCCCAGCAGGCAGACCCAGGGCAGGTTTCCGCGGAGGTCATCACCGCGGAACATCGAGACGATGTTCGGCACAATCAATCCAAGGAAGGGCAGATTGCCCACAACCACTGTGACAATACCGGTAGCGACGGCGATGAGCCCGGTTCCCAGCAGCATGATCTGGTTGTAATTCAGGCCGACGTTTGTGGCCACCTCCTCGCCCAGACCGGCAACGGTAAATCTGTCAGCAACGTAGAACACGGCCACGCCCACCAAGGCCACAATCCAGAGCACTTCATACTGTCCGCGCAGAACGGAGGTGAAGCTGCCAGCGAACCAGATGCCCAAGCTCTGAAGCATGTCGGTCTGCAAGGCGATGAACGTCGAAATGGCGCCCACCACGGCCCCGAGCATGATGCCGACAATGGGCACTGTCAGTGATGCTTTGAGTGAGACACGGCGCAAGAATAGGAAGAAGATCATGGTGCCGATGAACGCGGCAAGAACCGCACCGGACATCTTCAGCAGAATGCTGGCGCCAGGGTTGATGATCATGACCGTCAGCAAGCCCAGCCCGGCCCATTCGGTGGTGCCCGTGGTGGTTGGTTCAACAAAGCGGTTCTGCGTCAGCAATTGCATGACCAAGCCGGACATTGCCATGGCCGCGCCCGCCAGGACCAAGGCAATAGTGCGCGGAATACGGGTGACGGCGAACATCTCCCCGCCGTCTTGGCCGCCGAAAATGTCGTAGACACCGGTAAACAGGGAAACCACCAGCAAGGCAGCCACAATGGCGATACCTATGAGCAGGCTGGGCTCAAAAAGCCTGCCCTTGCCGCGAGCAGTCGTGAGCTTCACCGGTGTTGTGGGTGCGGACCTGGTGGTCATGATGCAGCAGTCCTTTCAGAACGTGCTTGGAAACAGCACAGTGGCAGACCCGGTCAAAAGGCCGGATCTGCCACTCTGCGGAACGCTAATTAAATAGACGCTAACTAACTACTTGCCTTCGAGTGCATCGGCGAAGGTGTTGAGGAATTCGGTGTAGGTCTGGATACCTTCGTTGGTGTAGGTATCGGCAGGCATGTAAACAATGTTTCCGGACTTGGTGGCCGTGACATTCTTCAAGGCCGCTGACGTCTCCAGGACCTCGTTGGCGGGCTTGTAACCGGCGTCGTCAGCTGAAACGGCTGCGTCGCGGTCCATGACGAGCATCCAGGACGGGTTGGACTTGGCGATGGCCTCGACAGAGATGTCATCACCCTTATGGTCGGTGCTGGACTTGTCTACAGCCAGGGCCGGGGTCAGTTCAAGGAAATCAAACAGCGGGCCCAGGGTGCGTCCCGTGCTCGGCGCCGAGTAGTTGATCTTGCCGCCGGAGGCGATGAGGCCCATGACGGTATCTTCCTTGTTGTAGGCGCCCTTGACGCGAGCAACGGCGGCATCGAAGTCGGCATTGAGCTTTGTGGCCTCGGCCTGCTTGCCGAATACCTCGCCCAGGACCGTAATCTGGCGTTTCAGCTCGACGTCGAACGGCTCACCATCACGCGGGTCAAGTGCCAGCACGGTGGCATTGGGGGCCAGCTTGACGAAGTCATCCTGGTACTGGGTGAAGCGCTGTCCATTGACAATGACGTCCGGGTCCACTGCCACGATGGCTTCCAGATCTGGTTCGTTGTGTGTACCCAGATCAATGATCGAGGTGTCGGTCTTGTACGAGCTGGACGCGGGCATCAGCGCCACGGCGGCTGCACTGAGCTTGATGCCCCACGCGCCGAGCGTCTCGAAGGTTCGGTTGTCAGTGGCGACAACGGACTTCAGCGGGGTAGTGATGGTGTGAGAACCATTGTTGTCCTCTACGGTTACCGTTGCGGCGGCTGCGTTTTCGGCATTCGCGGGAGCGCCGGACTGTGTTCCGCAGGCGGTCAGGGCAAGTACGGCGGCGGTGGCGGCGAACGTCATCAGGCGCGTCTTCAACATCAATTTTCTCCAGGGTTAGATTAGCTTAGGCAATCCTTACGCAGTCCTTCGAAGCTATTACACCCGCTAATAATTGCGCAAATTATTCATAACGTATTTAACGTGACTCTTATCACTCGCGCCATGGCGGCTAGGCTTTAGCTATGCCAATCGATGCGATTTCCCCTCTGCTCACCGTCGAAGGCTGGGAGCTTTTGTCTTCCCTGGGCCCATACAGCGAGGCCGATTCCCTCAAGCTCAACGAGTCCCTGCGTAAAGCGGGCCACTCCCCCGAGCTAGTTGCCGCCGCTCTGACACAGGCCCGGCTGCGCGCAAAGGCGGAGGCCAAGTTCGGTGAGTTTGCCCGCCAGATGCTGTTTACCCAGGCGGGGCTTGAGCAGGCCACCCGGTTGAGCATTGCAGCTCTCCACGCCCAAAGATTTACGACGGCGGACATCACCTCCGTGGCGGATCTGGGCTGCGGCCTCGGTGCGGATTCGCTGGCTATGGCCAGCCTGGATATCAACGTCACCGCCGTGGAGATGGACGAGATCACTGCCGCCTGCACCACGGTGAACCTCATGCCCTTCCCTAATGCCAAGGTGCTCTGCGCCAAGGCCGAAGAGGTGGACCTCGCCGGCATCGAGGGAGTATGGCTGGATCCGGCGCGACGCACCACCAGCACCTCGGGCACGACCCGCCTCTTTGACCCGGAGGCGTTCTCCCCGCCGCTGTCCTTTGTGGAATCACTGGCGGACCGGGGTTTGGCCGTCGGTGTGAAAATGGGACCCGGCATCCCCCACGACGCTGTTCCGGCAACCGCCGAGGCCCAGTGGATTTCCATCAACGGCGACGTGGTTGAAGCAGGTCTGTACTTCAACCAGCTAGCCCGGCCCGGCATCCGGCGCTCCGCGTTAGTGATCGGCCAACATGGCACCTCGGAGCTGACAAGTGCCGAATCCTATGATCCGCTGAACCAAAACGCCGAACTTGGCCCCGTGGGCAACTACCTTTACGAGCCCGACGGCGCCGTCATCCGGGCGGGCCTGGTGGCGGACCTGGCTCGGACCATGGGCGCCCACCTGCTGGATGAACACATCGCCTACCTATCGTGCGATGAAGCCGTGTCCACCCCCTTTGCCCGCTGTTACAAGGTTCTCGAGGTCAAACCTTTCAACGTCAAGGCACTCAAGGGCTGGGTCAAGGCCAACAGGATCGGCGTGCTGGATATCAAGAAGCGCGGCATATCCGTCACGCCGGAGGAGCTGCGCCGCCAGTTGCTGACAGGGTCAGGCAAGGGTCCCAACAAGGCCACCCTGATCCTGACGCGCATTGGCGAGGACCGGGTGGCCGTGGTGGTTGAACCGCATGGCGCCTGACCCTACCTCCCGACGCTCGCTCACTTCTGGGGCACTATCCCCCGACGCTCCTGCACTTATGGGGCACTCTTCCCGAACGCTCGATCACTAACGGCATGAACGCGGTAGGTGCCCTTCCGCGACGTGAGTGAGCGTTGGTGAAAAGTTCCCCGTGTGTGAGCGTTGGTGAAAAGTTCCCCGTGTGTGAGCGGGCGACTGTCAAAACCGACCCGTATGTGAGCGAGCGTCTATTGGGCGCGGGAGAACACCGAGGCTTCTAGCACCAGTTCGGGGCTGGGGCGCACACCGGTGTAGAGCACAAATTGCTCCTCGGCCTGAATGGCGATGACCTCGGCGCCGGTGATGAGCTGCTTGCCTGCTGCGCGCCCAGCCTTGACCAGCGGAGTTTCGGCGGGCAGTGCCACCACGTCAAATACAATCTGCGCGGCCGCTACCGTTTCATCATCGAATGACTGAACGGATTCGTCCGCGCCAGTCATGCCCAGAGGCGTGACATTGATCAGCATTCCGGCGGTCGCTTCGCCCACCTCCGGCAACCACGCGAAGTTATAGAGCGCGGCAAGAGCCCGGCCACGCTCTTCGTTGCGAGCCACAATCGTGACGTGGGCGAACCCGGCGTCGAACATGGCGGCGGCAACAGCCTTGGCCATGCCGCCGGAACCGCGCAAGAGGACGGTCGTGGCTGGATCCACGTCATTGACGGTCAGCAGACGCGCGATGGCGAGGTAGTCGGTGTTGTAGGCGGTGAGTACGCCGTCATTGTTAACGATGGTGTTGACCGAATCGATGGCCGAGGCGGAGGCATCCATGACGTCAATAAGCTCGATGACGTCCTCCTTGTACGGCATGGATACGGCGGCGCCGCGAATGCCAAGGCCACGGATTCCTGCAACGGCTTGGGCCAAATCGACCGGAGCGAACGCCTTGTAGACGTAGTTCAGCTCAAGCGCATCATAAAGATAGTTGTGGAACCGCGTGCCGATGTTGCTGGGCCGCGCGGCCAGTGAGATGCACATTGTCATGTCTTTATTCAGGATAGGCATGCATCCATTGTGCCTGAGATCCTGAACTACAATCAGAGAGCAGCCGGCACTTTTACCGGATCACTGTCACAACTTCGCATTGCCAAGGAGGCGCCGCAGTGAAGATTGATTTCGCAAAGTCCGAGCAATCTACGCTGGGTTTGGAATGGGAAATTGCGCTCGTTGACAAGGATTCGGGTGAACTGGCAGCCCGCGCCAATGATGTTTTTGCCAACATCACGGCCGCCCACCCCGATGTCATGGAAGATGGCGAACACCCCCAAATCAAGGGTGAAATGCTCCAGAACACTGTGGAGTTGGTCACCGGAGTCAACCACACAGTCTCCGAAGGCACCGAGGATCTGCGCCGCAGCCTGAACATCTTGCGCGAGGCCACCGAGCCGCTAGGACTCGATCTGTTGTGCGCCGGAACCCACCCCTTCAGCAATTCGCGCACGCAGGTGGTGACCGACAAGGAGCGCTACGCCAAGCTCGTTGATAGGACCCAGTGGTGGGGCAGCCAGATGCTCATCTACGGCGTTCACGTCCACGTCGGCTTGGACCATGTTTCCAAAGCAATGCCGGTCCTTGACGGATTGGTCAACTACTTCCCGCACTTCCAGGCGCTCTCGGCGTCATCCCCTTACTGGAATGGCGAGGACACCGGCTACGCGTCCCAGCGGGCGCTCATGTTCCAGCAGCTGCCCACGGCGGGGCTGCCGTTCCAATTCCCGAACTGGGCCGCCTACGAATCCTATGTGCAGGACATGTTCACCACCGGTGTCATCGATGCAACCAATGAAATCCGTTGGGACATCCGCCCCGTGGCAGGCCTTGGCACGATTGAAATGCGAATCTGCGACGGCATGTCCACACTGGAGGAGATCGGTGCCGTTGCGGCGCTGACCCAGTGCCTCGTAGAAGATTTTTCAAATACCCTCAACGACGGCGGGACCATCCCCACCATGCCGCCGTGGCATGTCCAGGAAAACAAGTGGCGGGCGGCCCGCTACGGCATGGAAGCCATCATCATTCTCGATGCAGCGGGCAATGAGCAGCTGGTCACCGACCACACGCTTGAGTTGCTGAACAAGCTTGAACCGGTTGCCGCGAAGCTGGGCTGCTCCACTGAGCTGGCCAGCGTTGAAGGAATCATCAACAAGGGTGCCAGCTACCAGCGGCAACGCGCGGTGGCAGCCAGCAACGATGGTGACCTTCGCGCCGTCGTCCGGAATCTCGTGACGGAGATGGCGAGCAACTAGGCGTTCACGGCGACCGGAACGGCCGTGCGAACCACCATCTTGCCGGTGTTAGCTCCGCGCATCATGTCGAGCAAGGCATCAACAGCGTGGTCGATTCCGTCAACTACGGTCTCGTCGTAAGCGATCTTTCCCTCGGTGAACCAGCCGGTCATGCGCTGGTTGAATTCTGCGGCCATGTCCAAGTAGCTACCCAAGGTGAAACCCCTCAGGTTCAGACCGCGGGTAATCATGTTGACCATGTTGTCCGGGCCCGACTTTCGATCCGTGGTGTTGTAGCCGGTGATGGCACCGCACAATGCGGCCCGGCCGCCTGGGTTGAAGACGTCGAGAGCGGCTTCGAGGTGATCCCCACCCACATTGTCGAAGAACACGTCAATGCCTTCCGGGGCCGCTGCGGCCAGCAACTCACGCACGGGTCCTGACTTGTAGTTGAAGGCTGCGTCGTAGCCGTACTTCTCGGTCAGGAGCGCGACCTTCTCGTCACTGCCGGCCGATCCGATGACACGGCCCGCGCCCAGCAGACGGGCGATCTGTCCGGCTGCGGTGCCCACGGCACCTGCGGCACCGGAAATAAAGACGGTGTCCCCTGCCTTCATGCCGGCAATCGCGGTCAGGCCAACGTAGCCGGTGAACCCGGTCATGCCAAGGATCCCCAGGTACAGCGAAAGCGGCACCCCGGGCAACTCAGGAACGATCTTGAACCCGGCGGCATCTTCCTGGACCACATCGCGCCAGCCAAATTGGTGGAGGACAACGGAACCCACGGGGATCTGCTCGCTTGCTGACTCGACTACGCGACCGATCGCACCGCCTGTCATGGTCTCACCAAGGGCAAAGGGTGCCGAGTAACTCTTGGCTGCGCTCATCCGGCCACGCATGTAGGGGTCAACGGATACGAACTCGTTGACCACCCGGATTTGACCGGGCTGCAGAGGTCCGAGTTCCACCTTGACCGTGGTGAAATCCTCGGCGGTCGGCCAGCCTACGGGGCGGGAGGTGAGCTGAATTTGGGTGCTGACGGAGTTGGTCACGATGTGAACTTTCTGTTGGAAGTGATGGAGAGGACTTGCTTTAGAGAGACAGGCCGAGGGCCAGTGCCACAACACCAAGAAGTGGCGGAAGGAGTTGCTTCAGTGCCGCCGGCGCTTTGCTCGGACTGGAGAGGAGCAGTACGGCACCGGCAGCGACCATGGAAGCTGCGCCGACAAACACCAAGGTGGCGCCGACCGTGGTGTTTCCCGCGATAAAAACGATGATGCCAACCATGACTGCGAGAGCCAGGAACAAGTTGTAAAACCCCTGATTGAAGGCCAACGCCTTCGTCATTTCGGCTTCTTCCCGACTGGCAATTCCAAAGGTGGCGCGGCTGCGATCCCCGGTCCAGGCGATCGATTCCATGTAGAAGATATAGACGTGAATGAGCGCCGCAATGCCTGCGAACACGAGACCGGTGATAACCACGCTGGACAACTCCTCAAGGGTCCATTGGTTCCGGGAACCGGCACCAATGGTTTATTATGTATTGACTAGTCCACTATATACTGAACCGATCGATCCACAAAATGAGGGGCCCATGGGACGCACGCAAGCCTTTGACACGCAAGAGGTCATCCGTTCTGCGCGGACGGTTTTTTGGGAGCACGGATACGAGGATGCATCACTGCCGGACCTTGAACGTGCCACTGGTCTGAGCCGGTCGAGTATTTACCATGCTTTTGGCAGCAAGCGGGGGCTCTTTGACGCCGCACTGACGAGCTATCTTGGCGAGGTTATCCGCCCGCGGCTCCTGCCCCTGAATGCCACCGACGTTGCCCCCGATGCGATCATGGAGTATTTCACGGGCCTCAAGGAAGCGCTAGCCCAGCGTGGGACACTGTCCGCCGACAACGGCTGCCTGCTGCTGAACGTGGCCGGGGCGCCGATCTCCAATGAAGAAGCGGTCAGCCGCACTATCGCCGGTTACCGGCAGGAATTGCGCGGTTCGCTGCTCCGCGGAGTCGCCGCCCACCGCACCGAACTTGATACGGCTGCCCAGGAGCAGCTGGCCACGGTCCTTAGCTCCCTGGTGATTGCCGCCATGACTCTGGCAAGAGTGGATAACCCTCAAGCGTTGATTACCCTGGACACAGCACTCATCCTCTTGGGTAGCTGATACGCCCGTCATTCGGGGAGAATTACCAAGTTCAGGTAATCCCGCAGGCACGCGGCCATGTCCACACTTTCCGGGTCCATGAGCCACTGCGTCTGAATGCCATCCCAGAGGGCAATGAGGCTCGCCGCAGCCCGCTCGGGATTCACTCCCGGCCGCAACCGCCCTTCTTCTGCGAGCGCGGAAAACGATCTCAAGTAGCTGCGGCGCAAGCCTTCATAGCGCTGGGTAAAATAGTCGCGGCCGGGATGATTGGCCGTGACAGATTCAGCGCACAGCACCGTATAAAGTTCGATGACCCCAGGCACCGTTTCGTTGAATCGGGCCTGCCGGATCACGGCCTCGGCCAGAGTTTCCTCGGGGTCGCGGGGCCCGCCGTCACCGGTGACCGTGTCACGCCAATTCAGCACCGCTAGCAGCAGGTCCCTCTTGGACGGGAAGTAGTGCAGCAGGCTCGTCTGACTCATTCCCACGGCGTCTGCCACATCCTGCAATGAGCCGCTGCGGTAGCCCTGGGCCGCAAACACTTCATGGGCAGCCAGAACAATACTTTCGCGGCGGGCCTTGGACTTGGCATAAGGTCCGCGCGGCGCCCTGGTCCGGGGCTCATTGGTGGTCATAAGTAGCGAGCCTACATGAGTCTTGCGTCACATTATTTCAATTTCGAGTACGTACTCGATATTTGTGTTAGCGTCCTTCGTACTCGGTTCGCCGGGTGATGCTGGTGTCCCGCGGACACCTCGCGTCTCGACCTATACGACGAAGTGAAGGCTCATGACACAATTCACACGACGGCAGCTCCTTGGTGCCGGACTCGGAACGGCAGCCTTGGGAATGCTGGCAGGTTGCGCCAGCCCGGGCACGGCTTCGGTCAACGGCGCCCCCACCATCCCACCGGCCGCATCCGGGGAAAAGATCACCCTTACCTACTGGTCCTGGTTGAAGGATCTGCAAAAGGTTGCCGATATCTGGAACGAGTCCCACCCCAACGTCCAGGTTGAAACGGTCTGGATACCCGGGGGCAACTCTGGTGGATACCAAAAAATATTCTCCGCCCTCGCTACTCAAGGCGGGCCGGATTTGGCCCAGGTCGAGATGCGATCCATTCCCGAGTTCATGCTCGTCAACGGCTTGGTTGACCTCACCCGATACGGCGCCACGGAATCGGCGCATCTCTATGACCCCACACTGTGGAACCAAGTCAGCTTCACGGGAGGCGTCTACGGCATTCCGCAGGATTCCGGCCCCATGGGCATGTACTACCAGCCTGCCGTGCTGGAGAAGGTCGGCGCAACACCACCTGCCACATGGCAGGAATGGGGCGAGGTGGCCGGGGAATTGCGCAAGGCCGATACCTACATGGACTGTTTCCCTCTTGGCGACGCATCAGTCTTTGCGGCGTACGCAACCCAAGCCGGTGCCCGCTGGTTCCGCGCCGAAGAGGATGGCTGGGTGATCAACATGACAGACGATGCAACCCTGCAAGCCGCTGAATTCTTCGATGCAGCAATTGACAAGGATCTCGTCCAAACCGGCTACGGCGCCTTCTCGCCTGGCTGGTTCGCCGCAGCGGCTAAGGGCCAACTGGCATCAGTGGCGTCCGCCAGCTGGGCTGACGCCCTCATCGGAGGCGTCAGCGGGGGCGAAGGAAAATGGCGGGTGGCGCCCATGCCGGTATGGGACGGGAGCGCCGGTTTTGGGTCCAGCTACCTTGGCGGTTCGACCGCGGCGGTCCTTGCGAACAGTAAGCATCCCAAGGAGGCGCTTGAATTTGCCGTTTGGATGACTACCTCCAAGGAAGGAATCGACGCCATGATCAACAACAGTGGCATCGGGTGGTCGCCGGCTCCCGCTTTCATTGGCAGCTCCCGGACCGAACCTTCGGCGTTCTTCAGCGGTCAGAACTACAACCAGGAAATCTTCGAACCAGCAACGTTGCAACAGAACCCGGATTGGACGTGGTGGCCGGTCACCACACAGTCGCTGAACATCCTCAGTGACGGTTTCCGCAAGAAAGCCACGGGTACATCCCTCGTGGAAACCATGTCGATCGCGGAGGCCCAGATCATGACCGTCTTCAAGAACAAGGGCCTGAGCATTCGAAGGGAAGCATCATGACAACCACGCACCAATCCACCCGGCAACAAGCCGGGACCACCCCGCAAGGCAACGACTACAAGCGTGTTCCTCGCAGGTCCCGAGCCCAGGCCCGCGCCCCATGGATTCTGCTGGCACCATTTCTGGCCTTGTTCCTGCTTACCTTCATCTTGCCCATCCTTGTTGCCATCGCCTCCAGCTTCACAAAAGTCACCCGCAGCGGCCTGTTTGGAGAAGCGGGTGTGACGAGCGAATTCGCGTGGTTCAGCAACTACGCCCAGGCCCTTTCCGACGGCAACTTCATCGCCTCCATTGGCAGAATGTTCCTGTTTGGCATTGTCCAGGTTCCTGTCATGATTGCCCTCTGCACCGTGTTGGCCCTGATGCTGGAATCGGTTTCGGCCAAGTGGCCCGGATTCTTCCGTGCCGCCTACTTTTTGCCCTACGGAGTGCCCGGGGTGATCGCCACCATCCTCTGGTCGTTCCTGTACGTGCCAGGGTTGAGTCCCTTGATCGACATTGCCGGGATGTTCGGCCTGGAACTTGATTTCCTCGGTCCGAACGCCGTGCTGTGGTCCATCGCGAACATTGTCCTGTGGAGTTATGCGGGATACAACATGCTCATCATCGTGGCGCAGCTCAAAACCATTCCGGTGGAACTCTATGAAGCAGCCAGGGTGGATGGGGCCACCACATGGCGGATCGCCCGCAGCATTCAGCTGCCCCTGATCAAGCCGGCCCTCGTACTCACCACGGTCTTTTCGATCATCGGCACCCTTCAGCTCTTTGCAGAAGCTCAGGTCCTGAAGACTGTTGCACCGTCAATCGACAGCCAATACACACCAAACCTCAGCGCCTACAGCACCGCGTTCGCCTACAACGACTACAACGTCGCTGCCGCCCAGGCCGTCCTCATTGCCACCGTGGCCTTCATCCTTTCCTTTGTCTTCCTCAAAATCTCGAACAGGAAATCCTCATGACAATCCTCAAGGAATCGAGGCCGGCACCGTCGCCGGCAACAATGCCATCCTCGGCCAGGTCCAAACGACGGGCCCGATCATCGACCATTATCGTCACCGGTCTGCTCCTGGTGGTGGCCATGTACTTCCTTGCCCCGGTCTACTGGGTCCTTGTGGCGTCCACCAAATCAACCTCCGACCTGTTCTCAACCAACGGTTTTTGGTTTGCACCCACCTTCTCCCTGTGGCACAACATCTCCCAGGTCTTGAGCTACGACGGCGGAATTTTTGTCCGCTGGTTCTTCAACTCGATCATCTACGCCGGGGTTGGCGCACTGGTTGCCACCTACTTTGCCGCAGCCGGCGGCTACGCCCTGGCCAAGTACGAGTTCCGCGGCAGGAACCTGGTCTTCGGAACGATTCTTGGCGGCGTGCTGGTCCCCGGCACGGCCACCGCACTGCCGTTGTTCCTGCTCTTCAGCCAGCTGGGTATCGCCAACACCTACTGGTCCGTACTCATCCCCTCGCTCGTCTCACCATTTGGGATTTTCCTGTGCCGGATCTACGCACAAAGCACCGTGGACACGGCACTCATCGAGGCCGCCCGGATTGACGGTGCCGGTGAGTTGCGCATCTTCCACACCATCGGCCTGAAGGTGCTGACACCAGCCTTGGTCACCGTGTTCTTGTTCCAGCTGGTGGGAATCTGGAACAACTATTTCCTGCCTCTGGTCATGCTGTCCGACGTGGAGCTCTACCCCATTACGCTTGGCCTGAACAACTGGCTTAGCCAGGTAGACAGGTTGCCCGAATTCTACGAACTCACAACCGGCGGAGTCTTGCTCTCCATCATCCCGCTGGGAATCGCCATGGTCGTGCTGCAACGCTTCTGGCGCGGCGGCCTCACAGAAGGATCAGTTAAATAATGTCTTCTTCATACATCACCGACCAGGGTCCCGGCTCAGGTCTGCGCGTTCCGGCCCGCTCCTGGCTGAACAGCGACGCCCCGTCCCTGTCCCTTAATGGGGATTGGCGTTTCCGCCTGCTGCCCGCCGCCCCTGGCACACCCGGCGCCGGATCCATCCTCCCCGCAGACGAATCCGTGGAAGGCGTGGGCGCCGAGTCCTTCGACGACTCCGGCTGGGACACGCTCGCTGTTCCCTCCCATTGGGTGCTGGAGGGTGATGGAAAATACGGCCGTCCCATCTACACCAACGTGCAATACCCGTTCCCGATCGACCCGCCCTTCATCCCCGATGCCAACCCCACGGGCGATTACCGCCGCAGCTTCGACGTTCCGGAAGCGTGGTTTGAAAGTACGACGGCGTCACTCACCTTGCGCTTTGACGGCGTCGAGTCCCGCTACAAGGTGTGGGTGAACGGGCAAGAAATTGGGGTTGGCTCGGGCAGCCGGCTCGCCCAGGAGTTCGATGTCACCGCGGCCCTGCGCCCCGGCAACAATGTGCTTGCGGTCCGGGTTCACCAATGGTCGGCGGCAAGCTACCTTGAGGACCAAGACCAGTGGTGGCTGCCGGGCATTTTCCGTGACGTGACGCTGCAGGCCCGCCCGGCCGGCGGACTGACGGACGTTTGGCTGCGGACCGGCTGGAACGCAACAATGGGCACCATCGATCCCGAAATCACTGCGGATGCCGCTGCATTCCCGGTGACCCTGAGCGTCCCGGAACTGGGCATCAACGTCACGTGGAACTCCGCCGCGGAGGTGGCCTCGGTTGTAGCGAAGAATGTGGAGCCCTGGTCAGCCGAGGTTCCCCGGCTCTACGACGCGAGCGTGTCCAGCGCGGCGGAAAGCATCACACTCCGTTTGGGTTTCCGCACGGTGGAGATCGTGGGAGATACGTTCCTGGTCAATGGCCGCCGTGTGGTGTTCCATGGCGTGAATCGCCACGAGACAAACCCCGACCGTGGCCGTGTCTTTGATGAGGCCAGCGCCCGCGAAGACCTTGCCCTCATGAAGCGTTTTAATGTCAACGCGATCCGAACCAGCCACTACCCGCCGCACCCGCGTCTGTTGGATTTGGCTGATGAGATGGGCTTCTGGGTCATCTTGGAATGCGACCTGGAGACCCATGGTTTCCACGCACTGGACTGGGTCGGCAACCCGAGCGACGATCCTGCATGGCGAGATGCCTTGGTGAACCGGATGGAACGCACCGTGGAGCGGGACAAGAACCATGCCTCGATCATCATGTGGTCGCTGGGCAATGAGTCCGGCACGGGCGCAAACCTTGCCGCCATGGCCGCCTGGACCCACGCCCGGGATGCCTCCCGTCCCGTCCATTACGAGGGCGACTACACCGGCGCCTACACGGATGTTTACTCCCGGATGTACTCCTCCATCCCGGAAACCGATTCCATTGGCCGGGACGATTCCCATGCGCTGCTCCTTGGCTGCAACGCTGCCGAATCGGCCCGCCAGCGCACCCGGCCATTCATCTTGTGCGAATACGTTCACGCCATGGGCAACGGTCCCGGCGCCATTGACCAGTACGAGGAGCTGGTGGAAAAGTACCCCCGCCTGCACGGCGGTTTCGTGTGGGAGTGGCGCGATCACGGCATCCGCACCTCCACCGCCGACGGCACGGAGTTCTTTGCCTACGGTGGCGACTTCGACGAGGTGGTTCACGATTCCAACTTCGTCATGGACGGCATGGTTCTCTCCGATTCCACGCCTACGCCGGGCCTGTTCGAGTACAAGCAGATCGTCTCCCCCA
>JBKKBD010000066.1:0-26537 GCA_046714315.1 Specibacter sp. | reverse complement strand
AAGCGGATCTGGCTTCCGGAAAGTACCAGGGCGACGTCATCAAGCTCTCCCTGAACACCAACGCCCGCGCCAAGATGCGTGGTGTCAGCGACGGATTCGTGAAGATCATTGCGCGCAAGGGCTCCGGAACCGTCATCGGCGGTGTGGTTGTGGGTGCGGGAGCCTGTGAACTCATCTTCCCGATTGCTCTGGCCGTGACCCAGAAGCTGCACGTGGACGACGTCGCTAACACCTTCACGGTGTACCCGTCCATGTCCGGTTCCATCTCCGAAGCCGCGCGCCGCCTCCACGTCCACATGTAGGCCCCACGCCCTCCCTTAGGGGAACCGCTGGCGCGTTTCCTCTTTGGGGCCCTCGTGACTGTGGGCCCAAGCTTTTTTGCAACTGACCCGCAGTAGTGGTCGAAAAAACACGTTTTAGCGCTGTTTTTCGACCACTACTGCGGGTCAGTTGTTTAGTCTTAGGCTGGGGCGAAATGCGCCTCGATGAGGGTCTTCAGGTCCGAGTGGCAGCCGCCACAGCCCGTTCCGGCGCGGGTGGCGGCCGAGATTTCCCGCACGCTTGAGCAACCGCCAATGACCGCGGCCGTAATGGTTTCCTCCGCGACCCCGGCACAGCGGCACACCGTGCGGGCAGGATCCGCCACGGTCGCCAACTCGCGGTCCGGCCCGTCCAGACGCAGCAGTGCCGACCTGTCTGCCGGAAGCTCGGCGCCACGTTCAAAGAGTAGGGTCAGTTCTGCTCCAGTTCGGGGCATGCCAACGCTGACGAAGCCGGAAAGCACGCCGCCGCGGGTGCTCATCTTTACGTATTTCCCGTGTTCGGGATCGGCCCAGAGGCTCACCGTAAGGCCGGGGACGTCGTCGAACGGGCCCGCCGCAACGTCTCCTGCCACGGCCACATCAACACCGCGTGCCTTGAGCATCATGACGGGGGCCCGCTCGGCCGGCAGGGGGACAGCGGCAGCGGCGGAGCCGGTGAGGAAAGCGGCCAGCCATTCGGCCTGGCGCCAACCTGGGCCGATCAAGCCTAGGGGACCGGTGCTATTGGCACATTCGGCGCAGTCAACGTCCAGACAACGGACCTCGGCACAGTCACCAACGGCGAATACGTTGGGATCGTGGTGTGCCGCCATGGTGTGGTCCACCAGGATTCCGCGGTCGGTGGCCAAACCGGCACCAGCCGCCACTTCCACACGAGGCCGCACGCCACAGGAAAGCACCAGCAACCCGCCCTGCACTGCCGTGCCATTTTCCTGCAGCAAGCCGGAGAATGTGGCGATGCCGTCGGCTCCCGGCGTCATCTCCACGCCTACGGCGCGGGCTTGGGAGACCACCGTGATGCCGCGGGCCCGCAAAGCTGCAGCCACCGTGTGTCCGGCCCCGGCGTCGATGCTGCGTCCAAGGGTATGCGCCCCGTGGTGGACCACCGTGACCTCGGCGCCTTCATCGCTGGCGGCTAGGGCAGCCTCGAGCCCCAGAATTCCGCCGCCCAAGACCACCACCTGCTGGCGGCGTTCGACGGCGTCACGCAGCACAGCGGCGTCGGCAAGGTCGCGCAGGGCAATCACGCCACGAGGAAGCGGCACTCGGGCGGCAGGATCCGGATTGAGTCCGTGAAGTGGGGGCACTACAGGGCGGGCACCGGTGGCGAAAACCAGCTTGCCGTAGTTGATCCACGTGCCGTCAACCAGCAGGACCGCCTGGCGTGCGCGGTCCACGCGCCGCACGCGCGCGTCCAGATGGACTGCAACACCGGCGGCCTCCAGCTCGGCCGGGTCGGACACGGAAATGGCTTCCTCCGTTGTCCTGCCCACGCCCAGATCGGCCACCAGAACTCGGTTGTAGGCTGCCGAGCTTTCCTCGCCAACGATGGTCATGGACATCTCGCCCCGGCGTACGCTGGGCAACAGCTCGTCGGCCAGCCGGGCAGCAACGGGGCCGTAGCCCACGATGACCACGTGGTTCGGTGAGATAGTCATGACGCCTCCTGAAGGTCTGCTCGCGCAGGGTCGGCGGTGCTCGGCGTGCTGTTCTCCGCCGTCACGGTGACGGAGCTTGCCTTGAATTCGGGCATGCCGGAGATGGGGTCAACCGCCGCGCTGGTCAGCAGATTGGCGTTTTCCTCGTGTGGAAAATGGAACGGCAGAAAGACGGTGTCGCTGCGGATGGCCGTACTGAGTTTCGCGGTGCAGCGGACGGTGCCGCGCCCATTTGCGATGGTGACCTGTCCGCCGTCGGCTATGCCACGGGATGCGGCGGCCAGCGGATGGATGAGCAGCTCTGCATGGGGCACAGCTCCAACGAGCTCGGGCACGCGCCGGGTCTGGGCTCCGGATTGGTAATGCTCCAGCAACCGGCCGGTGACAAGCGCCAAAGTGGAGCCGGAGAACAACGCATCCCGCGCGGTAGCCGCAGGAGGGGAAACCGGCGTCAGCACGGCCCGGCCGTCAGCATGGGCGAAGGCCTCACGGAACAACCGCGGCGTGCCCTTGCTGCCCGCCGGATACGGCCAGTACGCCTCGGCGCCGGAATCCAGGAGAGCATAATCAATGCCCGAGTAATCCGCCAAGCCGCCGGCCGAGGCCGCACGCAATTCGGTGAAAACTGTCTCCGGGTCCGGGCTGAACGTTGACGGAGCATCCAACCGACGGGCGAGCTCGGAGAAGATCCACAACTCGCTCCTAGCACCGGCGGGCGGCGTCACGGCCGCACGACGGCGCAGCACCCGCCCCTCGAGGTTCGTGATGGTGCCTTCCTCCTCGGCCCATTGCAGGACAGGCAACACCAGATCGGCCTCCCGCGCGGTCTCCGACATCACGAAATCGCACACCACCAAAAAGTCCAGGCTGCGCAAGCCCTTGACCACTTCGCTGGCGTTGGGCGCCGACACCGCAACGTTGGCGCCGTGAATGAAAAACGTGCGTACGCCGTCGGGCTGGCCCAGCGAGGCCAGAAGTTCGACGGCGGGAAGCCCCGGACCGGGGATGGCGTCGGGTTCCACGCCCCACACCTTGGCGACGTGCGCGCGTGCGGCGGGATCTGTGATCTTGCGGTAGCCGGGGAGCTGATCGGCTTTCTGGCCGTGTTCCCGGCCTCCCTGTCCGTTACCCTGACCTGTCAACGTGCCGTACCCGCTCGTAGCGGAGCCCGGCAGCCCAAGAAGGAGGGCCAGGTTAATGGCAGCCGTGGCGGTATCGGTGCCATCAACGTGCTGTTCAACGCCGCGGCCCGTGAGGATGTAGCTGCCGCCGCGACTGACGCCTTCGGCCAGTCGGCGGGCGGTCTCACGCAGCAGGTGCACCGGGACACCCGTGACGGCCTGCACCCGTTCGGGCCACCAGGAGGAGACACTGCGGGCCAGCGCCTGATAGCCGATGGTGCGGCTGGCGATGAAGTCCTGATCCACCAGACCCTCGTGAATGACGATGTGACTCAGACCCAGGAGCAGGGCCAGATCCGTAGCCGGCACGGGCTGCAGGTGGAGGCCGGCGCCGTCGGCCGTGAAATCCGCGGTGGCCGTGCGGCGGGGGTCAACCACGATCAGCCCGCCCGCGGCGCGTGCGCCTTGGAGGTGCTGGACAAACGGCGGCATGGTCTCGGCAACGTTGGAACCAAGCATTAGGACGGTGTGGGCCGTATCCAGGTCCGCGAGTGGGAATGGCAGCCCCCGGTCCAGGCCGAAAGCGCGGTTGCCGGCGGCCGCTGCCGAGGACATGCAAAACCGGCCGTTGTAATCGATGCGGGAGGTGCCCAACGCCAGCCGGGTGAACTTGCCTAGCTGGTACGCCTTTTCATTCGTCAGCCCTCCGCCACCAAAAACACCTACGGCGTCGGGACCAAATTCATCGCGCGTGCGTTTTACCTGGTCCGCGATCAGATCCAGCGCCTGGTTCCACTCAATGGGGCGGTGGATGCCGTCCCTACCACGGAGCAGGGGAGTGGTCACGCGCCCCGGGTGCCCCAACAGGGAAGCCGAGGTCCAGCCCTTCCGGCACAATCCGCCGCGGTTCGTGGGAAAGTCGCGACCCTCGATGGTGGGTGCCGCCGGTACGGCAGACGGATCCACACCCGTCGCCGGGGCGGCAGCCGCCGCGGCCGGCGTCACCGTCATGGCGCACTGCAGGGCGCAGTAGGGGCAGTGGGTGTCGGTTCCAGCCGCCGCCGTACTGAGCGCCGCCGTCGTGGGTAAGACTTTCATTACACGTGGCTCAGCGAGGCGGCAGAGGACGGTCGCAGGTAGACGGCCCAGGTCAGGGCCATGAGGATGAGGTAGGCGGCGACGAAGCCGATGAAGGCTCCCTGGTAGCCGCCCGTGGCCTGGCGTGAGGCGTTCAGGACCTGCGGGACCACGAATCCGCCGTAGGCGCCAATGGCCGAGATGATGCCTAGTGCGGCTGAACCTTTGCGGGCCGCGCTCATTTTGCCGCCGTCGGGCGAGTCGGAGGAGCTTGCTCGCAGTGCAAACACCATGGGAATCATGCGGTAGGTGGAGCCGTTACCGGCGCCTGCCGCTGCGAAGAGGACAAGGAAGAGGGTGAGGAAGAGCGGGAAGCTGCCCAGCGGGAGGGTGAGCAGCTGAGCCAGAGCCGTCAAGGACAGGACACCGAAGCAGGCAACCGTGACGCGGGCGCCACCCCAACGGTCGGCCAATTTGCCGCCATAGGGCCGGGCCAGCGATCCGATCAGGGCACCCATGAACGCCAGCGAAATGACGGCCGGACCAACGGGAATGCCAACGGCGCCGAATGAATCCATGATCAGCTTCGGGAAGACGGCGGAGAATCCAATGAATGAGCCGAAGGTGCCGATGTAAAGCAGGGCAAGGATCCACAGGTGCGGTTCACGCAGGGACGCCAACGAGCCGGCGATGTCGGATTTTGCGCTGGCCAGGTTGTCCATGTACTTCCAAGCACCCCATGCGGCGATCAAGATCAGCGGCACCCACATGAGTCCGGCCAGTGGCAGGCCCAGAGTGGCCGCTGCCAGGAGTGTTACGGCCAGTGGCACCATGAACTGTGCGACGGCGGCACCCAAGTTTCCGCCGGCGGCGTTCAGTCCCAGCGCCCAACCCTTTTCGCGGGCCGGGAAGAAATAGGTGATGTTGGCCATGGAGGAGGCGAAGTTTCCGCCGCCTAGGCCGGCAAGGGCTGCCACGGCGAGCATTGCACCGAAGGGTGTGTCCGGGTTACCGACGCACAGTGCCAGTCCCACGGTGGGGATGAGCAATAGGAGCGCGGAGATGATGGTCCAGTTGCGCCCGCCGAACCTTGCCACCATGAAGGTGTAGGGGATTCGCAGCGTGGCACCTACGAGGGAGGGGATGGAGATGAGCCAAAACAGTTCACCTGAGCTGAAGGTGAAGCCCGCTCCCGGGAGGAAGACCACCACGATTGACCACAGCTGCCAGACCACGAAGCCTAGGAACTCGCAGGCGATGGACCAGACGAGGTTGCGTTTGGCGATGGCCCGGCCTGTGGACTCCCACTGCCCGGTATCCTCGGCGTCCCACTGGTGCAGCCACCTGCCACGCGTGCTGGTTATTACTGCGCCGGTTGTTACAGTGCCGGTACTGCTCGGTGTGGCCTCAATTTTGGTGCTGCCGATGCGCTCTGCCGTCATGACAAACCTCCCCGTCGCTTAACGGTGCTGTAAATGCACCGTGTTTATTCTTGTGAGTTCTACGTTAGGGAAGCGTCGTTTCGGGACAGGTCTCAGGGTGTGAAATCGTTGTGACTTTTAGTTAACTGCCTCGTGGTGGCGTTGTTAGGCCGCGATCCAGCTCCAAAATGCCACGTCCACATAGTGGCTCAATTGTCCAACAGGTGGACACGAGAGTAATCTTGAAAACCGCAGAGTGAAATGAATCCGCCTTGCCGTCTTTATCTGTAACGTTGTCATTCCATGCGTGAGACACACATCACACATGGAATGGACCGTTCAACCATGAGCGGCAAGGCCACGAGAGAAAGCCAACCCATGACTACCTCCCGCAAAGCGGAGACAGTGGAGAACCCACAAACAAACAGCCGGGGCCGGGTGATCATTGCCAGCCTCATCGGAACCACCGTCGAATTTTATGACTTCTATGTTTACGCGACGGCAGCGGTGCTGGTTTTCCCCGCACTCTTCTTCCCTACGGCCGATGCCGCAACGGCGCTCCTGAGCTCCTTCGCAATCTTCGGTGTGGCTTTCATTGCCCGTCCGCTGGGTTCCATCGTGTTTGGGCACTTTGGGGACAAGGTTGGCCGCAAGGGAACCCTGGTTGCATCGCTGCTGACCATGGGTATTGCAACTTTCCTGATCGGCTGCCTGCCCACCGCCCTTGTTCCGGGATGGACATTCTGGGCTCCGGCGCTGCTCGTGGTTATGCGTTTCATGCAGGGCCTGGCCCTGGGCGGTGAGTGGAGCGGTGCAGCCTTGCTGGCCACCGAAAACGCTCCGGAAGGAAAGCGCGCCATCTGGGGAACATTCCCACAGCTGGGTGCACCCATTGGATTTATCTTGGCCAACGGAATCTTCCTATGGCTGAGTCTTGGCCTGACAGCCGAGCAGTTCCAGTCCTGGGGCTGGCGCCTGCCGTTCCTGCTCAGCGCCGTCATGGTTATCATCGGACTGTATGTCCGCCTCAAGTTGGTGGAGACCCCCGCATTCCAGAAGGTTATTGACCAGGGTGAGGTGTCCAAGCTTCCCGTGGGCCGTGTGTTCAAGACGAGCTGGCGCCCCCTGATCTTGGGCACCTTCGTCATGCTGGCCACCTATGTGCTGTTCTACCTCATGACGACCTTCACGCTGTCTTATGGCACCACTCCTGCCACCCTAGACGCGGCCAAGGCCAAGGCGGCTGCCGCCGGCAAGACGATGTCCCCCGACGCCATCGCCTCGTGGGTGCCCGGACTTGGTTACACTCGTAACGAATTCCTGATCATGCTGATCCTCGGCGTGGTGTTCTTCGGCATCTTTACGCTGGTCTCCGGACCGCTGGCCGAGAAGTACGGCCGCCGCAAGATGCTCCTGTGGGTCACTGCCGGCATCGTAGTCTTCGGCCTGACGTTCGTACCGCTCTTCGGCGCTGGCACGGCCGGAGTCATGACGCTGTTGATCTTGGGCTTCACGTTGATGGGCCTGACCTTCGGCCCCATGGGCGCGCTGCTGCCGGAATTGTTCCCCACCAACGTGCGGTACACCGGATCGGCCATCAGTTACAACTTGTCCAGCATCCTGGGTGCGGCCGTCGCCCCGTTCATTGCCGTGGCCCTCTGGCAGTCCGCCGACGGCAGCCCGGTACTGGTAGGCATCTACCTCTCTGCCATGGCTGTGCTGACCCTGGTGGCACTGTTGATCATGAAGGAAACCCGTGACCTGGATTACACCTCCAACGTCAGCTGACCCCCTTCCAATTCAAACGCTCCTGCAGATTAGGGGCACTTAAGGCAAACGCTCCTGCAGATCTCGGGCGCAAATAACAAAGGCTCCCTCATATGAATGAGGGAGCCTTTGTTATTTGTGCCCCGTATGTGAGCGAGCGTTGAGGGAATATGCCCCGTATGTGAGCGAGGGTCAGTCTTCGATCGTGGCCAGCACTGCGCCGGCAGAGACGGTGTCCCCAGGTGCTGCGCTCAGGCCCGTAACGGTCCCTGCACGGTGTGCCGTGAGCGGCTGCTCCATCTTCATGGCCTCCAGGACCACGATGAGGTCGCCCTCTGCCACGACGTCGCCGTCGGCCACGGCGACCTTCACAATTGTGCCCTGCATGGGGGACGTGAGTGCGTTGCCATTGGCCGCAGCAGGTCCGGCATTGCGGTTCCGTCCGGCCTTCTTGGTCTTCTTTGTCCCGGCGTTGGATCCGTTGCTAACAGCGAACGACGACGGGAGCGTCACCTCAAGGCGCTTGCCGCCCACCTCGACGGTCACGCTCTGGCGGGTTCCGGCGTCGTCCGTTGCGGCGGCAGAACCGGCGAGGTCGAACGCGGGGATGGTGTTGTTGAACTCGGTCTCGATCCAGCGGGTGTGCGTGGTGAACGCTTCTCCGTCGGCGGGTGCGAAGGCGGGGTCAACAACCACTGCGCGGTGGAAGGGCAGGACGGTGGGCAGGCCGCCGATCTGCATTTCTTCCAATGCGCGGCTGGAGCGCTGCAGTGCCTGCTCGCGGGTAGCGCCGGTGACGATCAGCTTCGCCAGCATGGAATCGAAGTTGCCGCCGATGACCTCACCAGCCGTGATGCCGGAATCGACGCGGACGCCGGGGCCGGTGGGCAGGGTCAGTGTGGTGACGGTGCCCGGTGCCGGCATGAAGCCGCGGCCCGGATCTTCGCCGTTGATGCGGAACTCGAAGGAGTGGCCGCGGACTTCGGGGTCGCCGTAGCCGAGCTCTTCGCCGCGGGCAATGCGGAACTGCTCGCGAACCAGGTCGATTCCTGTGACCTCTTCGGAGATGGTGTGCTCAACCTGCAGGCGCGTGTTGACCTCGAGGAAGGAGATGGTGCCGTCGGTGCCCACGAGGAATTCGCAGGTTCCGGCGCCAACGTATTTGGCTTCCTTCATGATGGCCTTTGAGGCTTCATAAAGGCGCTTGTTCTGGTCCTCGGTCAGGAACGGTGCGGGGGCTTCCTCAACCAGTTTCTGGTTGCGACGCTGCAGTGAGCAGTCCCTTGTTGACACGACGACGACGTTGCCGGCGGCGTCTGCCAAGCACTGGGTTTCCACGTGGCGCGGGGCGTCCAAGAAGCGTTCCACGAAGCACTCGCCGCGGCCGAAGGCTGCGACGGCTTCACGGACTGCGGACTCGTACAGTTCGGGAATTTCCTCGCGGCTGCGGACAACCTTGATGCCGCGGCCACCGCCACCGTAGGCGGCCTTGATGGCCAGAGGAAGGCCGAATTCGTCGGCGAAGTCCAGGACTTCCTGCGTTGACTCAACCGGGTTCTTGGTGCCGGGCACCAGGGGAGCCCCAACCTTTTCAGCAATGTGGCGGGCCTGGACCTTGTCACCGAGCGCGGCAATGGCTGCGGGTGAGGGGCCGATCCAGATCAGGCCGGCGTCGATAACTTTCTGGGCGAAGTCGGCGTTTTCGGCTAGGAAACCGTAGCCGGGGTGCACGGAATCAGCCCCGGATGCCTTGGCGGCGTCGAGGATCTTCTCCATGACCAAGTAGGAGTCAGCGGCAGTCGCGCCACCTAGGGCGAAGGCTTCATCGGCCATGCGGACGTGCAGTGCTTCCCTGTCCGGCTCTGCGTAGACGGCGACGGAGGCGATGCCTTCGTCGCGTGCCGCCCGGATGATGCGGACAGCAATTTCACCGCGATTGGCGATCAGGACTTTGGTCAGCGATTTTGAGCCAGCTGTATTTGCGGCTGCAGAGCGTGAAATTCCCACACGAGACTCCTTCTATTCTTTGGAGAGCCTAGCGTGAATATGTGGATTTTCCTTACACATCATGGCGTTTATGCGTGTGTGACGGCGATCCTTTGTGGAGTTCCTACAAAAATGGTCAATTGCGCGTCCCGTGCCCTGTTGAGGCAGGACTCGGCGTGGGAGCGGCCATGCCTGCGCTATCCGCCGGCGATCAGGCGCAAGGTGGCGATGTGGTGTTCCCATGCCTGCTGCCCGCCTGGGGTGAGGCTGACCGAGGTGCGCGGGAACTTGCCAACAAATGACTTCTTGATGCGCACAAAGCCCGCCTTCTCCAGAAGCGAAAGCTGCTTGCTCAACACGGAATCGCTGACCTGGATGGTGATGCGCAAGTCCTTGAAGTCCATGGATTCGGTCTTGGCTAAGGCTGCTGCAATGGAAAATCTCACGGGCTGGTGCAGGACCTCGCTGAGTTCATGGCGGGGGTGCTGGGGTGGTGTCTGCTGGGCTGGCTGGCCGTTCATGCTCGCAGCTCACGGAATGCTGCAGCCACGCCCACGGCGGCCAAAACCACGGCTGCGCTGATGTAGTAGGCCAGGTTGCCGTTGGGGAAGCCGAATGCACCCACCAGAACGGCCACAACGTACAGGGCCATATAGGCGGCCAGAGATGTTGTAAACCGCTTGGAGAATCCCGCTTTAGTGGTGCGCTGCATGAATGTCCAGGTCAGTGACGTGATGGCCGCCCAAACTCCAACGCTCGTGGCTAGCAACGGCGCGCCGTAGCCTGTATGGGCCACGATCTGAAAACCAATCATGAGCATGGAGCAAAGAATTGCCAGAGAATTGAACACCATGGCAGTGGGCCAGCCGGCGGCACTGGTGGCCGAGGTGCCAATGCCTTCGGCCCGGGCTAGGAGTTCGCGGGCCTCGGCGGCCGAGGGGGAGGCGCTGTGCTGGCTCATGGTGGTCCTTTCGGTTGAGTGGTACTTCCTGCTGGCTCAACTGTACGAAACTACTTTCCATTGCGTCAAGTACTTTCCGCGCGTTTACTGAACTTATGCGGGGACTTGCCGCGGATTCTGCGCATAAATGCCCATGCGCAGAACCCGGGGTGAGATGCTCGCATAAGTTCACAACTTCTTAGTCCTGGGCCCACAAGTCCGTGATGGACACCCCATGGATAGCCAAAAGCCTGCGCAGTGTGGAAATGGACAGCCCCACAACAGTGTGCGGGTCTCCGTCGATCCCTGAAATGAACGCCCCGGCCAGGCCGTCGATCGTGAATCCACCGGCCACCTGAAGGGGTTCACCTGTGGCGACATACGCATCAATCTCGGCGTCCGACACGTTCTCAAAGGTGACCCGCGCGCTGGTGACCTCGCCGTGCCCAACCGGCGCTGCGCCGTCGTGCGTGGAGATGAGCCAATGGCCCGTGTGTAGAACGCCAGACTTGCCGCGCATCATCTGCCAGCGTTCGCGAGCGACGTCGGGCTCCCACGGTTTGCCATAGGGTGCGCCGGCAAACTCGAAAACCGAGTCGCAGCCCACTACGAGGCCGTCAAGCACACCGACGGCAACGGATTCCGCCTTGGTTCGGGCCAGCAACAGCGCGGTTTCGGCGGGTGTCATTTGTCCGGCGGCAGCTGTTGCGGCGTCTTCGTTCACATCGGAAACCAACACGCGGTGAGCAATCCCGGCGTCGGTGAGCAATTTGGTGCGAGCAGGGGAGGCCGAGGCCAGAATTAGGGGCAAAGTCATGGTTCAAGGGTAATCGCCGCATAGGGTGGAGAGATGCGGAGAACGTTTGATGATCTGGTGGCCGAGGCGAATTCGGTGTCTGTCGACGGCTGGGATTTTTCTTGGTTGGAGGGCCGTGCCACGGAGGAGCGCCCGCCGTGGGGGTACCAGCGCGTCATGGCGGACAAGATGGCTGGCGCCACGGCCTCACTCGACCTGCAGACCGGGGGTGGAGAGGTTCTGGCCGGTGCCGAGATAATCCCGCCATTGGCCGTGGCAACCGAATCGTGGCCGCCCAATCTGCACGTAGCCACGGCCCGGCTACATCCGCGCGGCATAGTGGTGGTCGCAGACAACGACGAGCCGCCGCTGCCCTTTGCCGGCGATGCCTTTGATCTGGTCACCAGCCGGCATCCGGTCAAGGCGTGGTGGGAAGAGATCTACCGCGTCTTGGCGCCCGGCGGTACGTATCTCTCCCAGCAAGTGGGGCCGGCAAGTGTCTTCGAGCTCGTGGAGTTTTTTCTGGGACCCCAGCCGGCGCAGGTCCGCCGGGGCCGGCATTGGGACGACGCCGTCGCCGAAGCCACCACCGCCGGCCTGGAGGTGGTTGGGCTGCAAACCGCGTATCTGAGGACCGAGTTCCTCGACATCGGCGCCGTCATCTATTTCCTGCGTAAAGTCATTTGGATGGTGCCGGGCTTCACCGTGGAGGCGTACGTGGAAAAACTGCGGGAATTGCATGCCATGATCGAGCGCGACGGTAAATTCACCGCCACAACCACACGTTTCCTCATCGAGGCGCGCAAACCGCTGGCATAGTTGACCATGTACGACGCCGGACCCGCCCACCCAGGCTGGGGGCTGGCAGCGCGTATGGATTCTAGGAAAGGAGCACCATGGAAATCGTCATGGCCGGGGCCATAGTGGTGGCCGTTGCGGCCGTCATCGTCCAGAAGAGCCGTCAAGCACGAAACCGCAAGAAGTAGGGCGATTCCTTCGGGGTCCGAAGGGCTCAACAACCGGTATCAACGAGACGCCGGAACGAATCCATCCACCAAGCGGGAACGGATCAGGAACCGTTTGCCCTCGGGTGCCTCAACAGAGAAACCGCTGCCACGCCCGGCCACAACATCCACCGTTAGATGCGTGTGGGACCAGTAGTTGAACTGCTCCTTGGACATCCAGAACTCCAACGGCCCACGCTCCGGGAGGTCAAAGAGTCCCAGTAGGATGTCCGCCTCGGCCGTGATGAATTCGCCCGCCGGGTAACACATGGGGGAGGAGCCGTCGCAGCAGCCCCCGGACTGGTGAAACATGAGGGGCCCATGCCGGTCCCACATCTTTTGGAGCAACTCCACGGCCGTGGCCGTCAGGGCCACGCGGGACTGTGTTTCGCCGTCGATGGTGACGGCGGCAGCAACAACGCCAAGGTCGTCGTCGGGCATGGAGAACTCCTTCACAATGGGGGTGGCCGGGCCCTGTCGGGCCCGGCCATGGTTTTGCTAGTAGGCGATGACCACGCGGCCGTCGATGGCCCCGGCCTTCATCTCCTCGAGCACCTCGTTGATTTCGCCCAATCTGCGGGTTGAGACAGTGGGGTGGATCAGGCCGCGGGCGTAGAAGTCGATGGCCTCGGTCATGTCCTGGCGCGTGCCCACGATGGAGCCGCGGATAGTCAGGCCCTTGAGTACCACCTCGAAGATGGGCGCCGGGAAATCACCCGGGGGCAGGCCGTTGAACACGATGGTGCCGCCGCGACGGGTCATGCCGATCGCCTGGCCAAAAGCGGCAGGGTGCACGGCCGTGACGAGTACGCCGTGGACCCCTCCGGTCTGGGCCTGGATGGCTGCCACGGGATCCTCGGCCAAGGCGTTGACGGTGATTTCGGCGCCATGCTTACGGGCCAGGGCCAGCTTGTCCTCGGCGATATCCACGGCGGCAACGCGCAGGCCCATGGCCACGGCGTACTGGACGGCAATGTGCCCCAGCCCGCCAATGCCGGAGATGACGACCCACTGGCCCGGGCGGGCCTCGGTCATCTTCAGGCCCTTATAGACGGTGACGCCGGCACACAATACTGGCGCGATCTCCACGGGGTCGGCACCCTCGGGGATGCGCGGGGCAAACTCGGCATCCACCAGCATGTACTCACCGAATGAGCCGTCCACGCTGTAGCCGCCGTTTTGCTGCGACTCGCACAGGGTTTCCCAGCCGGTGCGGCAGAATTCACAGTCCCCGCAGGCGCTCCAGAGCCAGGCGTTGCCTACTCTGTCGCCAACGGCCAGGGAGGTGACGCCGGGGCCCAGGGCAACCACTTCGCCTACGCCCTCGTGGCCGGGCACGAACGGCGGGCTGGGCTTGACTGGCCAGTCGCCCTCGGCGGCGTGCAGATCCGTGTGGCAGACGCCGCTGGCGATCAACTTGACCAGGGCCTGTCCCGGCCCGGGAGAGGGCAGCGGGTATTCCTCAACACTGAGGGGTGCGCCGAATTCCTTGACAACTGCTGCATGCATCGTGGTCATGTGGTTCTCCTTTGAACGGTGTGGTGACGGGCGTGCGCCGGGCACCCAAGGGTCAGGTGCCCGGCGTCGTGCGTGGCAAATGTGAGGGAGCGTTCCCGAAAAGCGCCCCTTTAGTGAGCGAGCGTCGGTGAAAACAGCCCCGTAAGTGAGCGAGCGTCGGGAGGGGTGAGGCTTAGAAGAAGCCCAGCTTGTCTTCGCTGTAGCTGACCAGCAGGTTCTTGGTCTGCTGGTAGTGGTCGAGCATCATGGCGTGGTTTTCGCGGCCGATACCCGAGGACTTGTAGCCACCAAAGGCAGCTCCGGCGGGGTAGGCGTGGTAGTTGTTGACCCACACACGCCCCGCCTGGATCTCGCGGCCCGCCCGGTAAGCGACGTTTCCATTGCGCGACCACACGCCGGCACCGAGACCGTAGAGGGTGTCGTTGGCGATGTGGAGCGCTTCGGCATAGTCATCAAACTTCGTCACGGCGAGCACTGGGCCAAAGATCTCCTCCTGGAAGATGCGCATGTCATTGGTGCCCTCGAAAATGGTGGGCTTGACGTAGTAGCCGCCGGCCAGATCCCCGGGGAGGATGTTGCGCTCGCCGCCGGTCAGCAGCGTGGCGCCTTCCTGCTTGCCGATGTCCATGTAGGAGAGGATTTTCTCCATCTGATCGTTGGAGGCCTGGGCGCCAATCTGGGTATCGGTGTCCAGCGGATTGCCCTGGATAATGGCCTCGGTGCGGGCCACGGCGTCGGCCATGAACTTCTCGTACATGGAGGCCTGGACCAGTGCTCGTGAAGGGCAGGTACACACTTCGCCCTGGTTGAAGGCGTAGAGCGTGAATCCTTCGAGTGCCTTGTCGTAGAAGGCGTCGTTCTTGTCCATGACGTCGTCAAAGAAGATGTTGGGGCTCTTCCCGCCGAGCTCCAGGGTGACGGGAATCAGGTTCTGCGATGCGTACTGGCTGATGAGGCGGCCGGTAGTGGTCTCGCCCGTGAAAGCGATCTTGCGGATGCGCTTGCTGGAGGCGAGCGGCTTGCCAGCCTCCACACCGAAGCCGTTCACCACGTTGATGACGCCGGCGGGGAGGATGTCTGAAATGAGTTCCATGAGAACCAGGATGGAGGCGGGCGTCTGTTCCGCTGGTTTAAGGACGACGGCGTTGCCCGCTGCAAGTGCCGGCGCCAGCTTCCACACGGCCATCAGGATGGGGAAGTTCCACGGAATGATCTGGCCGACCACGCCGAGGGGCTCGTGATAGTGGTAGGCCGTGGTGTTGTCGTCGAGCTGGGTGAGGCTGCCTTCTTGGGCGCGGACCACGGAGGCGAAATAGCGGAAATGGTCGGCCGCGAGCGGGATGTCGGCGTTGAGGGTTTCGCGGACGGCCTTGCCGTTGTCCCACGTCTCGGCGACGGCGAGGAGCTCGACGTTCTCATCGATGCGGTCCGCGATCTTGTTCAGGATTGCCGCACGTTCCGTTGCGGAGGTCTTGCCCCAGCTCGGGGCTACCTTGTGCGCGGCGTCCAATGCCAGTTCAATGTCTTCGGCGGTGCCGCGGGCCACCTCACAGAAGACCTTGCCGGTGACGGGAGTAACATTCTCAAAATACTCACCCTTGACCGGTGCGACCCACTCGCCACCAATCCAGTTTTCATAACGATCCTTGAAAGTGACCTTGGAACCCTCGGTTCCGGGTTGCGCATAAACAGCCATTGTCTAAACTCCTTCGCAGTGGGGGACATCAGCGTCCTTGCTTGGAAGCGTACGCGGGGCGAGGTTGCATCCACGTTGCATGAGGGTGACAGCGCTAACCTTGGTTCATGGGGAACGAATTATGGGTCAATGTCTTGGCTGGGCTGATTCTACTTTTGACGGCGGGAATCCTCGTCGTGGGCTGCGCACTACTGCGCGCCATGGCGCAAGTCCGCGGATGGAATATGTATCTGGCGGGCGTTGGTGTGGCCATTCTTGGCGTCATGGGTGCCTATGCCAAGATGTACCGGCTGGCAGGGGTGTCCGGGGAATCGTGGGAGAAGACGAACCAGCTCAGCGATGAGCAGGAGGTTTACCTCTCCCTCTATCTCAATGGTCCGTTAGCCTGCCTTGCCGTGATCTTTGTGGGCGGCTTGCTGCTGTACTTCTTGGGGAAAACGGCCGCGCAGGATCGCTTGGTGTTGCCGGCTGCCTAGTCCAAGGCGAGAAGCTCGGCCGCCTTTGCATACTTGGCTCGAAGCCGGTCCGCCGTGGCCGGATCCAACTTGGCTACGCGGACCGGATCGGTATTGTCCTTCAAATCCGCGGCCTTGACCATGCGAGCAAGTGGGTTGGCCCTGACTCGTGAAAAGTAGTCCTCAACATCTTCGCCGTTGCGCTTTGTCATGGCATCCACGCCCGCGATAATTTCGAGCGAAAATCCCCAGACAATCAGATCCCTAAAACTGACCTCGGTATCCTCAACGACGTCGTGAAGCCAAGCGATAGCCACGGCCGAATCGGGGGCCTCGGGAAACAACAGCCTCACGTGTTCAGCGACTCGGGCAGGATGTTCAATGTAGTTGGCACCAACCTTGTCCACCTGACCGGCATGAGCGGTGCCAGCAACATCGGCGGCCATGGCAATGACATCTTCAGTTTGTCCCATGGCCCCAGTCTGCTGTGTGTGCGCCCGCGAATCAATCATGCGGCCTGCCATGTCGCTCCTGTCGCTCTTGTCGCGATCTCGGCCGTATCGGGGAGACCTTTGCTCGGAACAGTAGGGCTAAGTTCCCTAATCCCCGGGTTCCCTAGTTAAGTAAGCACACTTCGACTTAATAAGCATGGGGGAGTACTGCCCATATCCATCGAACGGCGTCAGTCTTATCTTTAAGGGAGCTCAACGAACGGTTTCTCATGCGCAAAACATCTCGACCTCTCAAACAGACCACGCTCGACAAATCGGCTCGTTACCCAATGGTGCGCTCATAAAACGGCGACATGATTCTCGGGACGGTTCATGCTTATGAAAGGAGGAGGACGTGACTTTGGATGCAGTAGGGGAACCCGCCATGGGTGAACCCGGACGGAAACGCTCCAGATGGACGGCGATCGTCGTCGTCGTGGTGATAGCAGTTGTAGCTGCTGGGCTTGGCACCTGGTTTATTGCCTCACGCCCGGACGGTGTGGAACGTTTGGACGTGGTCCGTCTGGATAAGCAGCGCGTCATAGTGGACAGCTCGATGAACCTCTACGACCCCTTGATGCAACAGTTTTCAGCCCGGTACTCTAGTGTTTTTTCCGAAGACGCCACGGAGCAGGAAAAGGCCCAAGTGCTCAACCAAGAGGGTGAGCAGCTGAAGCGTGATTCACGCACAAATATGGACCGATTGGAACTGATGGGGTCTTCCCCCGCATTACAGGAGGGGGAAATCGGTGACGCCTACAGCGAGTTCAAGGATCACTATGGTGCGGTGATCTCGTTCAACGATCAGCTTCTCATCAACTCAGCAAGCATCACACGGTCGGTTGGTGGGCCTTGTTCGCCTCTGCATTCAAAGATGAATATAGCGAGCGAGTCATATCCCGAAGACTACGTCAAGGCTGCCGATGTTTGCCTTGCCGCGCTCGAGGCGGCCAAAGATGGCGCCGACGCCGAGACGACTACGCTGCTCACCGACGTCCAAGACGTTATTCGCGGCCAGCGGGATAAGCAACAGGAGGCACTCGACGGTAAAGACGATTTCGAGCGCGCTGGCAAGCGCATGATAGCTGGACTGGCCATACTAGACATCAATGATGCCCTTTTGAAGGCTCAGACAAAGTATGAGGGTACCGTGAACGATAAATACACTCAGCTTGTTGGCGAAGCAAATGACTCAAACTCGAAATTTCAAAAAGTTCTGCAGAAGAGCCTGGACCAGTTTGATGCTGAAGCCAAGGGTGGTGAGTAGGAGTGACAACTGCAACTAGTCCCAAAAAACGCCGTCCGGCTCTTCTCATCATCTGCATTGGCCTTGTTTTGCTGCTACTTGCTTCGGCGGCCGTCGTCGCTGTTACGCACTTTGCCGAGCAGCAGCGCAAGCAAAGCTTGGCGCTCCTGAAAGATGATCGCCTGACAGCACTCGTTGACGCCAGGAGTAAGCTGCAACCCGCGGCCGACGCTTACTTTGCGGCCTACAAGAAAGCACGCAACGCCCCCAGCTCAAGGGAAGACGCCGAACAGAACTCTGCCAAGGAACGTGAGAAATTCCAACAGGTCGCGGATTCGGCGCGTACTGCGCTGAAAGGATTGAAGGCAGACCCGGAGGTCAGCGAGGGTGACATCAATGTAGCTGCTGCCCAACTTGAGGGCTCATATCTGGGCTTCGTTGACTTCATGGAGGGGATGGTCGACTCCTATGCCCAATTCGAGGGCCTGTTCAGAGATGACGGTGGGGATTGCAATGACCTGTTTGTAGGTTCCAAAGCGTCCAACTTGCGGGAGCGGCAAAAACTGCTGGGGCAAGCGGCCACCCCCTGCCTCGAAGCGACCAACGAACTTAAGCAATCAAAGAACGTCATCTACGTTGAATTTGCCCGCGCCTTCAATAACCGGGTAGTACAGCTCCAAGCGAATGCCGAAGTTACGGCGAAGTCGGAGGAGAATTACACCGAATTCGAGAAACTCAAAGACCAACTTGTCCAGAAGGCGGATGAGGCCACCGCAAAGGGTGCCTCCGATGACGAGTTACTCAAGATTGCCGACGAGGCCAAAGCCCTCGACGGCAGGATAAACAACAGCAGGGCGGACTTCGACTTTGCCGCCAAGCGGTATTTGACTGGCGTGAAAGAGATGCCCGTCCTCGTCGCGGACGTCTTCTCCAAGAACGTTTCAGCTGAGATCAAGCACTACGACTCCGTGATCCCCATACGGGTGCAAGTACTCAAAGACGTCATCGACGTTGAGATGGCCGAATAGACCATCCACCGACGCCCAATGCCATCCGTAATTGCGGCAGCCTAGCCTTCCAATTCCGCAACGTGGGCAACCACGGCGGATCGCTTCGGTGAGCGCGGCGGAAGGAGGCGGAGCGCTGTGCGCCAAGCTTCGACGTCGTCCGCGGCTTCCGAAAGCTGTAAATAAGTAAGCAGCACCTCGGGGCTGGCGTCATTGAGAATTGCCTCGCGCAGCTGCACGGCAACGCGGTTGCGGATCCCGGCAATGGCGGGCGCAAGTGAGCGTGGCATGACCTCGCCGCGATAAATGTTCAGGGCCAGCCTGTGCGCGCCGCGATCAAGGTAGTTGCGAACCTGTTCGGCGTCGACAACCAGCGGGCGGGGGAGCCGGTAGGGGCGGGACGTCGGCACGAGCGACGGCGCGACGTGCAGCAGCAGCTTGCGCAGCCGCACCATCTCGGCCCTGATGCTGGTCAGTGACGTGCCATCCGGATACACCTTGCCGGTCAGCTCTTCGGCGCTCAAGCCGTCCGGATGAAGCGCCAGCACGGCCAGGATTTCGGTATGCCGTTCGCTCAAGGTGACGGCCGCCCCTGCCACGTGGAGCAGGCCTTGGTCCCGGCCGAGGATCTGCAGGCTGTCGCGGTACAAGGGCTTGGCTGCGGCGGCGCTGGATGCGCCGGACAATCGGCCGGGGCGTTGACTTTCATTCATCTGGCGTTCCAAGCGGTGAATGCGCAGCTGGGCTTCCGCGGCAGCCACCGTGGCCTGCACCAGGGACAGCGTGTTGGAACCCACCGCATCGGCGCCGCCGGTGATGTCAACGATGCCAAGAATGGAACCCGAATCCGGATCATGAACGGGCACGGCGGTGCAGCTCCACGAATGAACGGCCGGGTTGAAGTGCTCGCTGCCCACAATCTGTACGCTCTTGCCCAAAACGAGGGCCGTGCCCGGGGCGCTGGTGCCCACCATGGGCTCGGACCAGTCAGCGCCCGTTGCGAAGTTGATATTCTCACCGTGACGCCGTGCCGAGGAATCGCCCTCCACCCACAGCAGCCGGCCATGTTCATCCCCCACGGCGATGAGCAATCCAGTGTCATGGCTGGGTTCGATGAGGAGCTTGCTGATGACGGGCATGATCGCGGCCAGCGGGTGGTCCCGGCGGAACTCGATCAATTCGCGGCTCTCCCACACAACAGGGGGCGCCAAACCGTCCGTCGTTGACAAGGCATCGATGGACCGTTTCCACGATTCGCGCACCAGCGGCCGCATCGCCGGCCTGCCGTCGAGTAGGGGGTAGCTTGGCGACATCAACTCTCCAAAACGAGGGGCACGCGGCGGCGGTTTACGGTATCAAAGCTGTCGTTGTGCCGTAGCTCACAAGTGTAGTGCACATGCGAAGGGCGGGCGGAGCCGAAGCCCCACCCGCCCTGTTCATCTCCGGCGCTGCTTAGCGTGCCGTCGAAGGCACCAACTCATCGGCGTCGTCCGGGATGTCCATGGACGTTAGCTTGGCGCCCTCCACATCGACATCCGGCAGGATCTTGTCCAACCACGCCGGAATCCACCAGGCGGTCTTGCCGAGCAGGTGCATGGCGGCCGGGACGATGGTCATGCGCACCACAAACGCGTCAATGAGCACACCGAAAGCCAAGGCGAAACCTAGCGGACGCACCATGGTCAGGTGGCTGAAGATAAAGCCGGAGAACACGCTGATCATGATGATCGCGGCCGCCGTGACAACCGGCGCGGCGTGCTTGAATCCGGTCCGCACCGCCTGCTTGGCGGACTGCCCATGGGCATAGGCCTCGCGCATTCCCGAAGCAATAAACACCTGGTAATCCATGGCCAGGCCGAACAGCACGCCGATCAAAATGATCGGCAGGAAGCTGAGTACTGCCGCAGGGTTCGCGACATCAAAGATCCCGCCGAGCCAACCCCACTGGTACACGGCCACCACGCCACCAAAGGCGGCCACGAGCGAGAGTAGGAAACCAGCCGTTGCCAGCAGCGGCACAAGGATGGAGCGGAACACCAGGATCAGCAGCACCAATGAAAGTCCGACGACGATGGCCAGGTAAGGCGGCAGCGCCGCTCCTAGCTTTTCCGAGACATCGACGTTGGCTGCTGTTTGGCCGGTCAGCCCGATGCTGACGTCGAGCTCAGAGGCGATTGCGGAGCTTTGGGTCCTCAGATCATGAATCACCTGGACGGTGCTCTCGCTAGCCGGGCCTTCCGTGGGGATGACCTGGTAGACGGCGGTGCGCAGATCCTTACTGATCATGACGGGCACGGCGGCCTTGACGTTGGCAACCTCGCGCAGCTTGTCAGCCACATCCAAGTTCAGCTCCGTGGCGGCGGCTGTATCCAGCCCGGCGGGCAGCGAACCGACCACAATGATGGGTCCGTTCATGCCTTCGCCAAAGTTATCTCCCGTGATGGAGTAGGCCTGGAACGCGCTGGAATCGACGGGTTCGGAGCCGCCGTCGGGCAACGCCAGACGCAACCCCATTGCCGGGATGGCGATGATAACCAGGGCAATCACCGCACCAACGAGTGAAATAACCGGGTGTTTCGTGACAAGCCCGCCCCAGCCCTTTGCGCTACGGGCAATGTCGGCAGCTTCATCGGCGGCTGACTTCTCGGCGTCGCTGAGACCTTCCAACGCCGCATTGTGGATCTGGACACTTGCCGAATTCTTGGCCCAGCTCCTTCGGGAGATGATTTTGGTGCCGATGAGCGAGAGCATGGCCGGAGTCAGGGTCAAGGCGATAACAACAGAGACCGCAACTGTAGCGGCTGCTGCCAAGCCAAGGACGGCCAGGAACGGCAGCCCGGTGACAGAGAGCGCGGCCAGGGCGATGACAACCGTCAGCCCGGCGAAGGTTACGGCGTTACCCGATGTGCCGGTGGCCTTGGCAATGGATTCACGCATGGCCATGCCTGTCAGCAATTGCTGGCGGTGGCGGTTGACGATAAACAGCGAGTAATCGATCCCCACGGCAAGACCCAACATCAGCGCCAACATGGGCGAAATGGAGGACATCTCGATCACGCTGGTCAGGGCCATGGTGCCGCCCACGCCAATGATCACGCCGAGGATGGCCATGCCCAGTGGCAGCCCGGCAGCCCAGAAGGTGCCCAGCATGATGAGGAGGACAGCCACCGCAACGGCTACGCCGACTACCTCGGAAATACCGAAGAGCGAGGAGACATCTTCAACAATTTCCTTGCTGTAGGAAACGGTGACGCCGCTGGATTCCAGAGTGTTTAGCTTGTCCTGGACCAACTGGCGGTTTGCCGGCGTCACACCATTCATGGACTCGGTGAACTGGATTTGACCGATGGCGGCCTTTTTGTTTTCGGAGACAAAACGAACGGCTGCGGTCGCATCGAAGGTGCGCTGCCCGGAAACGAGCTCTGCCTTCTTGGCAACCAGGGTGTCCTGCCCGGCGTCGAACTTGGCCTTGCCGGCGTCATACTGATCCTGACCCGCCTGCCACTGTGCCTTTTGGGCATCCAGCGCAGCCTGTCCAGTAGCGAGCTGGGCGGCAGCGCTGGCGGCTTCCGGCGAACCAGCTGGCAGCGCCGCGGACTGTGCCTTTTGGGCATCCAGTTGGGCTTGAGCGGCGTCGAGCTTGGCCTTGCCTGCGGCCAGTTCGGCAGCCGCAGCGTCCAGAGCGGGTTTTTCCGTGGCAAGTTGGGCCTCGCCCGCGGCCAGGGCCTTGGTGCCGTCAGCCAGTTTGGTGGCGCCGTCCTTCTGGGCAGCCGTTGTCAGGAACGGATCAATGACACCCTTGACCGTTGGCACGGTCGTGACAGTTTTCAGGGCAGCCGTGATGGCTGTTTCCTGAGCAGCCGTAAACGGTTCACCGTTAGAACTGGTGAACACCACAGCGCCCGTACCGCCGGAGGCTTCCGGAAGATCGGCCTGGAGCTTGTCCGCCATCTGCTGGGTTTCGGTCCCGGGGATCTGGAAGTTATTGGACATGGGACCCATGAAGAGGACCGCCGCACCGCCTACGAGTCCAACGATGATGGCCCAGGCGGTGATCACCAACCATGCGCGTCGGGCGGAGAACCGTCCCAATTTATAGAGCCAAAGGGCCATGATAAATCCGTTCTGTGTATGACAAATCTGTGTATGACAACGCTGTGTCCGGAAATACGACGAAGCAGGAAAAAAGAGTTAGAAACCGTTGCGAAGCAGTGAGATGGTGGTGTCTAGATACTGACGAAGTTGGGCCAATGATGGCTCTGAGGTGTCGGCACCACATTCCTTGCACCAGATGAGGAAAGCTGCCCGGCAGCTGCCAATAATGGCGCCCACCAATGCCAGAACGTAAAGCTCCGACGTGTCCTCCGGTAGACGGTGGCGGGTCACGTTGGCGATCTTCATGGTGCACTCGTCCCAAGCTTGGAGCTGGAGTCGATCCAAATTTGGGTCCTGGGTGAGGGAAAAGGTTTCTGCCAGGATCGCCAGATCGGAGGTGTTTCCCACGGTAGACAGGGCTGCCTGTGCCGATTCCAAGATGGGCTCATTGGCGGGGCGGGCTTCAAATGCGGTGATGACCGAGTCAAGGTAACGCTGCGTGTAGCTGGTGACGGCCGCCTCTACCGAGGAGAAGTAGTTGAAGAAGGTACGCCGGGAAACTCCGGCGGCGGCAGCAACGTCGTCGACCGTGAAGGAGTTTAGGTCCTTCTCTCGAAGGAAGTTCAAGGCGGCCGCGGCGATGGCCTCACGGGTGGCTGCCTTGTTGAGCTCACGCCGAGATGGCTGTGGGGAGGGGGCGGTTACTGAATTACTCACATGACTACACTAAGTGCAAGTTTGCACGTAGTGCAAGTTCTCTGTCTAGGTCTTGCACTTGACGTTCTCCCACAGCGCCAGCAGATCGACGACAACGCCGACTGCGATGCTGGCCGGATCCTTGCCTGCAATCGACGGAATTCCGATGGGGCAGGTGATCCTGTCGATGTCGCTGTCCTCGTAGCCTTCCTCGCTCAGTCGCTTGCGGAAGCGCGAGAATTTACTATGGGATCCAATCAGTCCGATGTACGACGGGGCGGCCCGGAGAGCAGCCTCGCACAGGATCAAATCCTCGGAGTGGTCATGCGTGAGAACAAGAACAACGGCCCCCGGTGGAAGGGTTGCCAACACCGACTCCGGTGCCGGTTCGTGGTGGATCGCCACTGTCGCCAGGCCGCCTCGCAACGGCTCGAGACGGTCTGGGGAGAGTGCTTCCTGACGGGAGTCGACAAGCGCTAAGTTAATGGGGTGCCGGGCAAGAATATGGGCGATTTCGTAGCCAACATGACCCAAGCCAAAGATCGCAACCGTTCGCCGGGGGTTGAGCATCTCGAGCATGACGGTGACCTCGCCGCCACAGCATTGCAGCCCGTGGGTTCCGGCAACCTTGTCGTTGAGGGCAAAAGTCATGAGCTCAGGGACACTGCCACCACCGGCGATGAGTTCGCGTGCCCTGTCGATGACGTTGGCCTCGAAGTTTCCGCCACCGATCGTCCCCCACAACTCATGGGCAGAAACCACCAATTTAGCCCCCGCATCACGGGGTGAGTGGCCGCGCACGTGCGCGAGCGTGGCGATAACGGCCGTTTCGTTCCGCTCGCGGAGGTGGACAACCGCTGCCAACCAATCCACGGTGACCCCCTAGGCCTTTGCGGTTCTCTGGCCGAGGGTTCTCCGGCCAAGGCTTTTCTCGCCGAGCGCTGACTGGATGGCCCAGAAAACGGCCTCAGGTGTTGCCGGAGACTCAAGAATGACGCTGTGGTCCGCTGGCCCGAACGCGCTGACGGCGTCCCGAAGTGCCTCACGGGCGCTGAAGGCAAGCATCAACGGGGGCTCCCCCACGGCCTTTGAGCCGTAGACGGCGCCCTCTTCATCCGCATGGTCCATGAGCTGGACATTGAATTGTTCGGGCATCTCGGAAAAGCTCGGAATTTTATAGGTGCTTGCAGACTGGGTCAGCAAACGGCCTCGCGCCGGGCCATCACTTTCGTCCCAGCGCAGATCCTCCAAAGTCAGCCACCCCACGCCTTGCACATACCCGCCTTCAATCTGCCCGACGTCGACGATGGGCGAGAGGGAATCTCCGGCGTCGTGCACAATATCCACCCGGCGAAACGAATAGGCGCCGCTGAACCCGTCAACCTCAACCTCTGTGACAGATACGCCGCCGGCAAAGTACTTGAAAGGCTCTCCCTGCATGAGCCCTGGATTCCAGTGGAGGCCTTCGGTTCTGTAGTAGCCGGCGGCCCATAATTGAACGCGCTGCAGGTAAGACTTCATGACGATCTCAGCGAAGGTAAAGCTGCGGTCCTTTACGCCCAAGGCAGTTACCAAACCGTGTGAAAAGCGGACATCGCTGCCGGAGACTCCCAGCATTCCGCCGGCCACGGTCGCCAGCCGCTCGATGATTTGTTCACAGGCATTCTTGACGGCGCCCCCGTTGAGATCGGATCCCGAACTGGCCGCGGTCGCCGAGGTGTTGGGCACCTTGTCGGTGCGGGTTGGGGCCAGCCGGACGGCTGCCAGTGGGATGCCCAAGGCAGTCGCCGCAACCTGCAACATTTTCGTATGCAGTCCCTGGCCCATCTCGGTGCCTCCGTGACTGATCAGCACTGAACCGTCCTTGTAGACGTGGACCAATGCGCCGGCCTGGTTGAGCGCAACGAGGTTGAAGGAGATGCCGAACTTCACCGGCGTGATTGCCAAGCCGCGCTTATGGTGCTGATGTTCGGCGTTGAAGGCGTCAACTTCCCGGCGCCGCTCACTAAAGTTGCTGTTTTCATGACACTGCTCCCACAGCGTGGTGACGCGGTCGGCATGTCTGACGGCCATCCCGTACGGAGTGGTATCGCCTTCGCGGTAGAAATTCTTCCGCCGCAAATCCTCCGGTGCCAGGCCAAGGAGCGGCGCGCAACGTCCAAGAATGTCCTCGATCAGCAACATGCCCTGCGGCCCGCCGAACCCACGGAACGCCGTCTGGGACGTCTTGTTGGACTTGGCGACCCGGCCCTCTACGTGCACATTGGGAATGTTGTAGTTGTTGTCAACATGGCACAGGGCCCGGGCCAATACCGCCTCCGACAGATCAAGGCACCAGCCGCCGTCGGACGTCAAAACGGCTTTCAGAGCCAACAACAATCCATCCTCTGAAAACCCCGCCTCCCACGAGGTATAAAATCCATGCCTTTTGCCCGTCATGGTCATATCCAGTGTCCGGTTGAGCCGGATACGAACTGGCCGTCCCGTCAGCAGCGTGCCGATCGCGGCGATGGCGGCAAAGCCATGCGATTGCATTTCCTTGCCGCCAAAGGCTCCGCCCATGCGCAAACTCTGGACCGTAATGTCGTGGCTGGCAAGGCCCAATACATGGGCCAGAATTTCCTGGGTCTCGGACGGGTGCTGGGTGCTGCTCTGGACGAAAATCTGGCCTCCTTCATCGACCGTGGCCAATGCAGCTTGGGTTTCCAGATAGAAATGCTCCTGGCCGGAGAATTCCGTGACTCCTGAAAAGGTCCTTTCGGCGGTGGCCAATGCGGAATCTGCATCGCCGCGGCTAACGGTCCTGTGTTGGCCTTGGAATGACCCGGCCTCGATGGCTTCGGCGACGGCGATGAGGGAGGGGAGCTCCTCGTAATCAACCACAACGGCGGCAGCGCCGACCCGGGCGGCATTCTGGTCCGCACCCAAAACCCACGCCACCGCGTGCCCGTGGAACATGGCCTCGGAGGGGAAGAGCGGCTCATCGTGGTTGGTGCCGCAATCGTTGATCCCAGGGACATCAGAAGCCGTGAGGACCCGAATGACACCGGGGATGGCCAACGCGGCCTCCGTTTCGATTGAACGGATCCGGGCGTGTGCGTGAGGGGATTGAACGGGCCAGGCGGTCAGTGCATCGGGAGTGCGCGCGGCGATGTCGTCGGTGTAGAGCGCCTGCCCTGTCGCATGCAGGCGGGCACTTTCATGCGGGACAGGTTCGCCGACGACGGCCCCGCTGGGTCG
>JBKKBD010000065.1:0-15889 GCA_046714315.1 Specibacter sp. | reverse complement strand
TGGCTTGGCTGGCCCGGACCCTGTCAACGGCCCGTCGATGGGCTATGACAAGAATCCACGACATGGCCTTGCCTCTGTCCGCATCAAAGCGCGAAGCTTGTGTCCAGACGTCGACGAAGACTTCTTGGGTGACTTCCTGGCTCTGGGCCGGGTCTCGAACTACGCGTCGCACCAGTCCGTAGACCCGTGGTGCCACTGCATCGTAGAGTTCTTCGAAGGCCGCCTCGTCGCCAAGGGCGACGAGGCGGATCAGGTCCTCATGGGTTGGTGGTGCCAGAGGCTCCACGGACCGCATCCAAGGTAAACGCATGGTGTCTACCTTGCCACGGTCCGTGCCCATGAGCCCATTCCTTCGCAGTTGTGTTGCTTATTATTTGTTGTCGCTGCGTGTTACTTCTTGGCCGGCGGCATCAGCACGGTATCGATGAGGTAAACCGTGGCGTTGGCGGTCTTGACGCCACCACAGATGACCTTGGCGCCGTTGACCATCAGGTCGTCGCCGCTTCCGGTGACCTCAAGGTTGCTTCCCTGAGCCGTTGCGTGCTCACCGGCAACATCGCTCGGTGCCAACTGGCCGGGGACCACATGGTAGGTCAGGATGGAGGTCAGCGTGTCAGAGTCGGTCTTCAGACCCTCGATGGTTTCTGCCGGGATCTTGGCGAACGCATCGTCAACAGGAGCGAAGACTGTGAATTCGCCGGAGTTCAGCGTGTCAACCAAGTTGACGTCCTTGTTCAACCCGCCTGACACGGCTGCGGTCAGGGTCTTCAGCAGCGGATTGTTTGAAGCTGCTGTGGCAACCGGATCGGCAGCCATGCCGGCAACCGAGCCTGCACCGTCGGGAACGGCTGCTGCGTAAGCTGCACATCCCGAGCCAACGAGGTCTGATGCCGGGTCCATTGCTGCGCTTGTTGCAGGGGCCGGAGCTGAGGTAGCCATCGGTGCCTCAGATGAAGCGCTGGGAGTTGTCGCTGAGCTACAGGACGTCAAGCCCAAGGCTGCGACGGCCAAGAGGCCAAGTCCCATGGTGATGCTCTTACGGGTTCCAAACTTCTGGGTAACGTTCATGATGATTCTCCGTAGTGTGAAGGCGGAAGGATTCCGTGGTGCTTCTCCCGTGTCGCTTCTCAACTGCTGATCTGCAACGGTGGGCTGTCAGGTAGTACTTCGGAGCACCCGGGAAAGCGGATTGGAAAGTAATGAGGAATTCTTTTGGCGCCCGCACACGCCGGTAAACTGACCCAATGACCAACTCCACCAGCGCCGCCTCGTCCACGTCTTTGCCAAGCGGGCAAGGTGACCCCGGGGGAGCGGCCCGGGCCAGCGCCGTCGTTCTTGATCTGGCGCAGGACGTGGCGCTTTTGACGGCGTCCCTGATGGATATCGAGAGTGTCTCCGCCAATGAGCAGGCCATCGCCGACGCCGTCGAGGTGGCACTGCGTGCCCTGCCGCATTTGTCCGTGACCCGCAATGGGGATTCGATCGTGGCCCGGACTGAGCTGGGCCGAGCCGAGCGCGTGATTCTGGCCGGGCACCTGGACACTGTGCCGCTGCCCACCACGCCCGGTTCGCGTGGCACGGTCCCGAGCAGCTGGGACGGCGAGGTCCTATACGGGCGCGGTGCCACAGACATGAAGGGCGGCGTTGCCGTGCAGCTGGCTCTGGCAGCCACGATGACCGAACCCACCAAGGACATCACCTTCATCTTTTATGATCACGAAGAAGTTGCCGCGGTCAAGAGCGGACTGGGGCGTCTGGTGCGGGAGAACCGGGATCTGCTCGACGCCGATTTCGGCATTCTGCTGGAGCCCACCAACGGCACTGTTGAGGGTGGTTGCAATGGCACAATCCGTTTTGAGGCCACTACCCGAGGCAAGGCGGCGCACTCCGCCCGTGCATGGATGGGCGAGAACGCTATCCACGCAGCTGCCCCGATCCTGGCGAGACTTGCCGCCTATGAGCCGGCCACGATCAACGTTGACGGACTGGACTACCGCGAATCACTGAACGCGGTCAAGGTTCATGGGGGCACCGCCGGGAACGTGATTCCGGATCTGTGTGTTGTGGAAATCAACTACCGCTTCGCACCGGACAAGAGCCCGGACCAGGCCGAGGCCCACGTTCGTGAGTTGCTGGATGGCTTTGACCTGGTGCGCACGGATTTCTCGGCAGGCGCACGTCCTGGGCTCAACGCCCCGGCGGCAGCCTCGTTCGTAGCAGCCGTGGGCCGGGAGCCACTGCCCAAATACGGTTGGACAGATGTTGCCCGACTGAGCGAAATGGGTATCCCTGCAGTCAACTTTGGCCCCGGCGATGCACTCCTAGCGCACAGCGATAACGAACACGTCCACGCTGACGCCATCCGTGAGTGCCTGGCAGCGCTGCGACGCTGGCTGGCCTAGTCCTGTTTTAAACAACTGACCCGCAGTAGTGGCTGAAAATTCACGGAAATCGTGACTTTTTCGACCACTACTGCGGGTCAGTTGTTAAAGCCGTGTCAGCCGGCGATGCCAGCCTTGGCCTTGACGACCTTCACGCGTGAAGACATCTTGCTCTCGGTGAACTTGGCAATACCGGAGAGAATCAAGCACAAGCCAACGTAGATGACAGCTGTCACCATGAGTGCCGGGACCACGGGCGAACCGTACTGTCCCTGCGAACCCAAGAAGTTTGCGTATTTGAGGATCTCGTCGTAGGTGATCAGGAAGCCGAGCGCCGTGTCCTTCATGATGACCACAAGCTGGGCGATGATGACAGGAAGCATTGAACGAACGGCCTGCGGCAGCAGGATGGTGCGCAGTACCTGTCCCTTCGACAGACCAATGGCCAATCCTGCCTCGCTCTGACCCTTGGGCAGCGACTCAATGCCGGCACGGAAAACTTCCGCCAGCACCGATCCGTTGTAGAGGATCAAGCCAACCACCACGGCAATAAAAGGCGTGATGCCCTTAACGCCGGCTGACGGGAGTCCGTAGTACATGATCATCATCAGGATCAATAGCGGCACAGCACGGAACAGCTCGGTGAACCAGTAGCACGGGATCCGGACCCACTTGGTGTCGGCCAGGCGGCCAAAGGCCAGCAGTACACCCAAAACGACGCTGCCGATGGCGGCAACGCCGAAGGCGCTCAGGGTGGCGCCGATGGCGTTCAGGAAGGTCTCCTGAACGCGTGGGAAGGTGAAGATCTCCCACTTCTGGGCCGTAAACTGCCCCGATTCATTGAACCTGAACAAGATGAAGGCAATGACGCCAACAACCACAATGACTGTGATGATATTCAGGTAGACATTGCGTGTGCGGGCCTTGGGGCCGGGGACGTCAAAAAGTACAGCACTCATCGCGCCACCTTCCACTTCTTCTCGAGGTAGCGTTGCAGCGGTGTCAAAATGCCCAACACCAGCACCACAAAGATCAGGGCAACCCACAACAAACCAGGCAGCAGCGGTTCGCCCAGGTCGCTGAGAGTAGCCCGGATGGCGCCTGCTTCCAAGACCGAGAACCCGGCCGCAACCGTTGTGTTCTTCAACAACGCGATGAACACGCTGAACAGCGGCGGCACCACCGAGCGGAAGGCCTGGGGCAGCACAATCAAGGAAAGCGTCTGCATAAAGGGCAGCCCGATAGCCCGAGCAGCCTCTGACTGACCCACAGATACCGTGTTGATCCCGGACCGGATGGCCTCGGACACGTACGTGGCGGTGTAGAGCGAAAGGCCGACGATGGCGGCATTCATGAAGCCTATTTCAGGCAGATCCAGCTTCGGGTAACCCAAGGCAAAGAAGGCAAGGATTAGTGTCAGCGGGGTGTTGCGGACGGCATTGACATACAAGGTTCCTGCGGCTCGCATGGCAGGGGCGGGGGATACCCGCATGCCCGCCACAATGGTGCCCAGGATCAGGGAAAAGACCGCCGAAAAAATGAACAGGATTCCGGTGTTCTTGAACCCGTTGAGAAACAGCTCGCTGTTATCTAAAAGTACATTCACAGGGCAGTGTCGCTTTCAGTGAATTGAAGGGGACGAGGTGGTGTTGTGCCAATCCATGGCTGGCACAACACCACCACTGGCGGGTTTTAGTACTGGTCTACTGCGGGCTGTTCAACCTTGGTGCCGGAAAGGCCCAAGGTGGCATCGTAGATCTTGGTCCACGTTGCGCCACCGTCGGTGAGCGTCGTGTTCAGGAAGGTGCGCAGCGCCGTGTCGCCCAACTTGAGGCCAACGCCGTACTTCTCGACTGTGAACGGCTCACCAACAACCTTCAGCTTGTCCGGGTTTTGGGAAGCGAATCCCAGCAGGATGGCTTGATCGGTGGTGACCGCATCGACTGAGCCGCTCGTGAGCGCCTCAACACACTTGGAGTAAATATCGAAGGCGATCGGGTCTGCCTTCGGGAAGTTTTCCTTGATATTTTGGAAGGGAGTGGAGCCAGTGGCGGAGCAAACCTTCTTGCCGTCCAGGTTCTTCTCGCTCGTGATGTCCGTGTTGTCCTTGGCTACCAGGAGGCCCTGGCCGGTCACGAAGTACGGGCCGGCGAAGTCGACGAGCTTCTTGCGCTTGTCGTTGATGGAGTAGGTGCCAACGTAGAGGTCAACGTCGCCATTGGCCAGTGCGGTTTCACGGTTGGCTGACGGGATGGACTTGAACTCGATCTTGTCTGCGGCAACACCCAAGGATGCTGCCATCCAGGTGGCGATCTGAATATCGAAGCCTGTGCGCTCACCGGTTGCGGCGTCTAGGTAGCCCAGACCAGGCTGATCTTCCTTGACGCCGATCCGGATTTTTCCGGAGGACTTGATCGCATCAAAGGTGGGGCTGCCCGTCAGAGCAACATCCTTGGCTACTTCGAACGCAGGGGCGTCGCCGCCGGCGGACTCGCCGCCACCGGTATCGCCACCACAACCGGTCATGGCCAGCGCGGCCGCGGTGAGTACGGCGGCAAAGCCGAGGGTCTTCTTGCTAAAAAACTTTTTCAAGGGGGTTCCTTTCATAATCGGCCAGATACGGCCGGTGTAATGAGTGGCTGGAGTAGCCGGAATTCTATGCAGGGTGACTATCCGTTGGTCAGGATCTTGGAGAGGAAGTCCTTAGCGCGCGGCGTCTGCGGATTGGTGAAGAACTCCTCCGGAGTGGCTTCTTCCACAATCTGACCGTCCGCCATGAAGATGACCCGATCGGCAGCCTTGCGGGCAAAGCCCATCTCGTGGGTGACAACCACCATGGTCATGCCCTCCTTAGCCAACTCGACCATGACGTCTAGGACCTCATTGATCATTTCGGGGTCAAGAGCGCTGGTGGGCTCATCGAACAGCATGACCTTTGGCTTCATTGCCAAGGCCCGTGCAATTGCGACGCGCTGTTGCTGTCCACCGGACAACTGAGCGGGCAGCTTGGCCGCCTGATGCCCAACACCCACGCGTTCCAACAAGCTCAAGGCGAGCTTGTCGGCGTCGGCCTTGCTCATGCCCTTGACCTTGATGGGGCCGAGCGTGACATTTTCCAGAATGGTCTTGTGCGCAAACAGGTTAAAGGACTGGAAAACCATTCCAACATCGGCACGCAGGTTTGCTAGCTGCTTGCCTTCCTTGGGGAGTTCCTTGCCATCAATGGTGATGGACCCGGTATCGATGGTCTCCAGACGATTGATGGTGCGGCACAGCGTTGATTTGCCCGACCCGGAAGGACCAATGACAACCAAGACTTCGCCCTTGGCAACCTCTAAGTTAATTTCCTGAAGCACATGGAGAGAGCCGTAGTGTTTATTGACAGCTTTTAGCTCCACGAGCGCAGGAGCATGTGCGGGATTTGTCATGGATCGAATCTATCGACATTTCTGAAGGACAGTAAAGGTTTCGGCCATGTCGGCGTGGATCGTAACGGTAACGAGATGTTGTGACACTGGACACGGTGGCTGATCGCGTACCCTTGGGGGCATGAGTGCACCTACAGGATCCAGCGGCCCCGCAAATTCACCGACTAAAGGCTTTGGTGCGTGGCGAAAAAATGGTGCCATCCATGAGACCGCAGATGCAAGGCTCCTTGAGACACCGCGCAGCAGCGACTTCACCCACACCGATCCGTGGCGGGTGATGCGCATTCAGAGCGAATTCGTCCAGGGTTTTCAGGCCCTCGCCGAGGTTGGACCGGCCATCAGCGTCTTTGGCTCGGCTCGCACCAAGCCGGAATCCCCGTACTATGCCACCGGCATGGAGGTGGGCCGGCGTTTGGTCGAAGCCGGTGTTGCCGTCATTACCGGCGGTGGCCCAGGTTCCATGGAGGCCGCCAACCGTGGCGCGGCTGAGGCCGGGGGACTGTCCATCGGCTTGGGCATTGAGCTCCCCTTTGAACAGGGCATGAACGAATGGGTCGGCCTAGGCGTCGACTTCCGCTACTTCTTCGCCCGCAAGACCATGTTCGTCAAATACGCCCAAGGTTTTATTGTGTTGCCCGGCGGCCTTGGCACCCTCGATGAGTTGTTTGAAGCCATGGTCCTAGTGCAGACAAGCAAGGTGGTCCAGTTCCCCATAGTCCTCGTCGACAGGACCTTCTGGGGACCCCTGCTCGACTGGATTCGCGACGTCATGGTGGCCGAGGGTCTGGTTTCGGCGGGAGATCTAAACATCATCTCCCTCGCGGACACAGCCGAAGAGGCCGTAGAACTGGTCATGGCAGGCAAGGCAGGGGACACTGTCGCCGCGCAGAAGGGATGAGCGCATAACGCGCCAAGCCGCTGCGCATCTGGCACCATGTACCTGTGACCTATTTCCTGATCTTTCTTGCCGTGATACTGGCCGCCGCGGCGGCGTTTTACGTGGTGGGGCTCAACAAGCCAGGCGCTGACGCTCCGGTGTACGACGACACCCTGGCCCCACCGGTGGCGAATCTGCCACCGGTGCTGTTGCCGGGCGCACCAGTGCCCGCCGACGTGGACCGCTTGCGTTTTTCGTTGGGCTTGCGCGGTTACCGGATGGATCAGGTGGACGAGGTCCTTGACCGGCTGCGTGACGAGCTGGCTGCCAAGAACCTGCGCATTGCAGAGCTGGAAGAATTGGCGGCCGCCGGTTCCTCGCACGACGCCGGTGACCCCCTTGAGCAGTGATGGCAAGATCCGCTGCGCCTGGCCCGGACTTGAAAACGATGAGTTGTACCAGCGCTACCACGACACCGAATGGGGCCGTCCGGTAACCGGCGAGGCCGAACTGTTTGAACGGCTAAGCCTTGAGGCGTTCCAATCTGGGCTGAGCTGGATCACCATCCTGCGCAAGCGCGAGTCGTTCAGGTCAGCTTTTTCCAACTTTGTCCCTGAGGCTGTGGCCGAGTTTGGGCCCGAGGATTTTGACCGACTCATGGCCGATGCCTCGATTGTGCGCAACCGCCTGAAGATCAATGCCACGATCGGCAATGCCAAGGCCTTGTTGGCGCTTCCCGACGGCGTCACCCTTGGATCCTTGATCGCAGACCACGCCCCCGCGGCTCGGCTGGCCGGTGAACCCATTCCAGCTCAAACGCTCGAGTCCAAAGCACTGGCAAAAACTCTGAAGAAGCATGGCTTCGCTTTCGTGGGGCCCACCACTGCCTACGCCATGATGCAGGCCATCGGCGTGGTCAACGATCACCAGCACGACTGTTGGCTAGCCGGCGGCACGGAACCGCGTTGACGGTGCGTGGCGAAAACACCGGGAAGTCCTTGGCGGGACGGGCCGCCACGGGAACCATCAACGATGAGTTGTACGCCGTCCTGCGCCGACTGCTGGCACCCTTGTGCCGGGCCCCATGGTGGCTGAAAGTAACCCTGCTGTATGTTGGCGCACGAATCGTCAGCTTTGCCATCTTGCTGGGTGCAGCGTGGCATGCCGAGGAGTCTCCCTGGGGTGGCCGGCAGCCCGACTACCTGACGTTCATCGACCGCTGGGACGCCGGCTGGTACGAGAGAATTTTCGACGGCGGATACCCCACCACCATTCCGCGGAACGAGAATGGCACGGCCCAACCCAACCAGTGGGCCTTCTACCCGGTGTTCCCCTTGTTGGCCCGAGGGTTGAGCGCCGTCACGGGGCTCGGATGGCCAGCCGCCGGTGCCATTGTTGCCACGGCAGCAGGGTTGGGCGCGGCCTTGATGATCTACGTCCTGTTCAGAAACTTTGCCTCACCCGGGACAACATTGTGGGGAGTGGCATTTTTCGCCATGTTCCCCATCTCGCCCGTATTGCAGGTGCCCTATGCGGAATCGCTGGGCGTCCTCTTCCTTGCAGCGGCCCTGCACCTGCTGATCAGGGGCAACTACTGGGCGGCGTTGCCCATGGTGGTGCTGCTGTGCCTGTCGCGGCCGGCAGGGGTGCCGTTTGCCGCCGTCGTCCTTGTTCATCTGGTGCTGCGCTGGCGGAAGCACGAACCTTTCCCCCGGCGGGACCTGGTGGCGGGTGCGGTGCTGCTGGTGGGCAGCGGGATCATGGCCTTCGCATGGATGCTGATTGCGTGGTGGGTGACAGGCGAACGCACCGCCTACACAGACACCGAAACCGCCTGGCGCGGCTCGGAGCTGGTGCTGTTCAAACCATGGTTCGACGCCGGCGTTGACCTGGTGGGGCCACTGTGGGGACCGGTTCTGCCCGTACTGTTTGTTGGGCTGGTGGCGCTGTACCTGAACTCGAAGGCGGTGCGGCGGATCGGCCTTGAGCTGCGGATCTGGTGCGCCATGTACCTGCTGTACTTGCTGGCCGTGCTGCATCCGCAATCGAGCACGTTCCGAATGCTGCTACCGCTGTTCCCGCTGGCATTGGCGGCCGCGTTCATTTCACGTTCGCGGGCGTACCGCGGCAGCGTCCTGGTGATGTTCTCTGTCCTGCAGATTGTGTGGGTTGTCTGGCTCTGGCAGTTTTCCGCCATTAGCACCGGTCAGGCGTGGCCACCCTGAGGCGGCGGGTGTGGTTACCAATCGGTAGCTAGATGACAAAAAACGTGCTCCGGTGACTCGTCGATGAACGCGTCGATTAGCACCCGGGCCCTCGCATACGGAATAATAGGCTGTGAGCAAGACAACATCAAACGCCACGATGAGGAAAACTCAGGCGCGGCGTGAATGCACTACGAAAAGGGGAACTCCTGATGGCAGCCATGAAACCGAGGACCGGCGACGGTCCAATGGAAGTGACTAAAGAAGGTCGGAGCCTGATCCTTCGACTGCCATTGGAAGGTGGCGGACGGCTCGTAGTTGAGATGAATGCAGCTGAGGCAGCAAGCCTCAAGGAGTGCTTGGTGGGCGTGACCGAATAGGTCCGCACTTTAGCCTTAAACAAGGAATCGGTGGGACAGCTCAGGCTGTCCCGCCGGTTCCTTTTAGTTGGCCTAGCGCTTGACGGCCAGCAGCAGGCCATCGCCTGTGGGCAGCATGGCGCTGACCATTGACTCGTTCTCGCGGATCATTTTGCCCACCCGGCGCAGCACCACTGTGCTGCTTTCACGGATGGCCGGGTCGGAAACGCGGTCCTTGTCCAACGCGTCGTTGACGATCAATAGGCCACCGGACTTCAACAGCCTGATGCCCTGCTCAACATATTCAGGGAAGCTGGTCTTGTCTGCGTCGATGAATACCAGATCGTAAGCTTCATCGGTCAGGCGTGGCAGGACATCCTGCCCGCGGCCGGAAATAGTGCGGGTGCGGTTGGCGGGAGAGCCCGATTCCGTAAACGCCTCGCGAGCTGCCCGCAAATGGTCGATGTCGGGATCGATGGTTGTGAGCACTGCGCGCGGGCCCAAACCGCGCAGAAGGGCGACGCCTGACACGCCGGCGCCGGTGCCGACCTCCACGGCTGTTTGGGCCTTGGATGTGGCGGCAAGGACCGTCAACGTAGCCGCGACTCCCGGGCTCACGGGGAACAGGCCCAGCTCGTGCGAGCGTTCGCGGGCACGACGCAGGACAATGTCTTCCACGGGGAGGCCCTCTGCATAGGACCAGCTGGTGGATTTATCGGCACTCATGGGTGGTATTTCCTAAACTGTTGCGGTGACTAGCTCTAGCCTACTGCCTGCATGCTGGGGGAACCCGCCGTAACCGTTCAGCAAAATGTCAGCTTTGTTTGGCACACTGAGTTGACTCAAGGGATGTATTCCGGTGTATTTCCCGCCACTGGATTTCCCGCCATACGGAAGAGTAGAAGCGAGGTGCAGTGATGAACTCAGCCATCGGCTCCGCGTTTCGTCCTGCAGAAGTAGCCCCAAGTCACGCCGCCGCGCCCGCAGAGTGGGTCACGCCGTCGTGGGATGAGGTTGTCACCAACCATTCGGCCAAGGTTTTCCGGCTCGCATTTCGCCTGACGGGCAATAGGTACGACGCCGAGGACCTCACCCAAGAGGTGTTTGTGCGCGTCTTCAAGTCCCTCGCCAACTTCAAGCCGGGCACCCTGGACGGCTGGCTGCACCGCATCACCACGAATCTGTTCCTTGACCAGGCGCGCCGCAAGCAGCGGATCCGCTTTGATGCCCTCTCAGAAGACGCCGCCGCACGCCTTCCCGGAAACGATCCGGGCCCCGAGCGGACCTTTGAATTCAACAACCTTGACAGGGACATTGCCGCGGCCTTGGAGGCGTTGCCACCAGACTTCCGTGCCGCCGTGGTGCTGTGCGATATGGAAGGCCTCTCCTACGACGAGGTGGCTCATGCGCTGAATATCAAACTCGGCACCGTGCGTTCCCGCATTCACCGTGGGCGTGCCATGTTGCGCGAATCCCTGGCCGACAGGGCGCCGGGCAGGGATTTCGGCAAGGGTTCGGGCACAGCAAAAGAACTGCGCCCAGCGCGAAAGCCATTGCTGACCCTGCCACGGATCGCCGGCGCACGCTAGACTTTTGGCTCTGGCTGCCAACGTTCTCGAAATTGCCAGGTCTTCGTGTCCACGTCAATAAGCTAAATACTTTCGAGCGTTACCGCTAGGAATCGTTGCTTTGAGTGTTGAGAGGGTAATCTTCCTAACGTGTTTGGTATCAATACCCCTGAGCTGATCGTGATTGTCATATTGGCAGTTTTGGTCATTGGCCCCACCCGGCTCCCGGGCTACCTGGAGAAGCTGAAGAACCTCATCCGCGAGGTGCGCAAGATGGCTTCCGGCGCGCGCGAAACCATCAAGGAAGAGGCCGGGGTTGATATCGATGACATCGATTGGAAGAAATACGACCCCCGCCAGTACGATCCCCGCCGCATCATTCGCGAGGCGTTGCTGGATGACGACGACGTAGAAAAGCTGAACTCACTTAAGATGGCCCCGGGCGCGGCCATTGCCTCCATGATGGGCAAGGACGAGCTCAAGTCGAAGGGTGATTCCGAAGTGCTGCCCGGCGATGCTGTTCCTGCAGCACCCGAGATTGAACGTCTGGCCGACGGTCAGCGCGCCCCGTTCGACGTCGAAGCTACCTAAATCTTTCCCAACGCCGCATCACTTGCTGATGCGGCGTTCTGCTAGCGAGGGGTGACGCCCAGCTTCATGCCGGCCAGGCCTCGCGGACGAACGGCGAGCTTTCCAGCAATGCTGATCAAAGCCTGTGCTGCCGGTGATTCCGGCGCCGAGAGCACTATGGGCAGTCCGACGTCGCCGCCCTCACGCAGGGCCACATCCAAGGGAATCTGACCCAGCAGCTCCACCTCCGCGTTGACGGTCTGGCTCAGGCGCTTTGAGAGGATCTCCCCGCCGCCGGATCCAAAGACCTCCATGGTGCTGCCGTCGGGCAACGTCAAAAATGACATGTTCTCGATGACGCCGGCAACCTTCTGTCCGGTCTGGACGGCAATGGCGCCGGCCCGTTCGGCCACATCGGCCGCTGCCGCCTGCGGGGTGGTCACCACCAGGATCTCGGCCTTGGGCAGGAGCTGCGCCACCGAGATGGCGATGTCGCCGGTGCCAGGCGGCAGATCCAGGAGCAAGATGTCCAGATCGCCAAAGTACACGTCGCCGAGGAACTGCTCAAGCGCTCGGTGCAGCATGGGTCCGCGCCAGGCAACGGGGTGGTTGCCCGCAACGAACATGCCAATGGAAATGACTTTTACGTTGTGGGCAACAGGCGGCAGGATCATCTCATCCACCCGGGTGGGGGTCTGCGTGATGCCCATGAGCCCGGGAACGGAGAAACCGTGAATGTCGGCATCAACAATGCCAACGCGCAGACCCTTCGCGGCTAGGGCACAGGCAAGATTCACCGTCACACTTGATTTGCCCACGCCACCCTTGCCGCTGGCCACAGCGTAAATCCGGGTCAGTGAGTCCTCGGCGTTGAAGGGGATGCCGCGTTCGGCAGCGCCGCCCTTGAGGCGTTCCTTGAGTTCCGCGCGTTGCTCGGCCGTCATGACGGTGAGATCCACGGTGACCTCCGTGACGCCGTCGAGCTTGGTCAGGGCAGCTGTGGCATCCCTGGTGATGGTCTCGCGCAGGGGACAGCCGGCGATGGTGAGCCGGACGACGGCGGTGACCTTGCCGGCGTCGTCCATGTCGACCGATTCAACCATGCCCAAATCCGTGATGGGTCGGCGCAGCTCGGGGTCGATAACCGTGGCGAGGGCGGCGAGCAGTACGGGCTGGGCGATCATGGTGTGCAGGCCTTAGGAATTGGTGGGGCGCTTGTATTTGCCGTTTTTACCGGAGACGGACTTGATGGAGGAGGTGGGAGGATTGCGGGTATTGTCCCGAGAATCCCTGGCATCATCTTCATCCTGGTGCGCAATCAACTCCTCGAGGAGGCTGCGCAGCTCGGAGCGAACAAAGTCACGGGTGGCTACTTCACGCAGGGTGATGCGCAGGGCGGCCACCTCACGCGTCAGATACTCGGTGTCAGCAAGGTTGCGTTCATTACGGGATCGGTCCTGTTCAATCTGGACACGGTCACGGTCATCCTGACGGTTCTGGGCAAGGAGAATCAGGGGTGCCGCGTAGGAGGCCTGGGTGGAGAAAAAGAGGTTGAGCAGGATGAAAGGGTACGGGTCCCATCTCAATCCGAACAGTCCAATGACGTTGAGGGCGATCCAAATGACCACAAAAACCGTCATGTAGAGCAGGAAGTTTGCCGTGCCCATGTAGCGGGCAAAACGTTCGGCGAAGCGGCCAAAGAAATCCGGATCGCTGGCGAGGTTGGGTAGAAGCCGGGACTTCAACTCCATGGGGGTGTCGAGACCGCCCCCTTTTGCATGATGCCGCTCAGCCAATGCGTCCTCCTAGCTTCCTGAAGGGTGCGCCATCTTCATGGGTGCGCCAGTCGTCAGGCAAGAGATGATCCAACAAGTCATCGACAGTGACCGCACCAACGAGCCGGCCCTCCTTGTTGACTACAGGAAGTGAGTTCAAGTTATAGGAAGCCATGATGTGGCTGACAGTGCTGATGTCATCCTGGTCCGAGGCGGGCTCCAAATTTCTGTCCACGATCGTGCCCAGTTGTTCCGGAGGTGCGCTGCGGAGTAGTTGCTGGATGTGCACAACACCCAAAAAACGGCCTGTGGGAGTTTCCAGTGGAGGTCGGCAAATGAAAATCGCCGAGGCCAGAGCCGGCGAGAGGTCCTCGCTGCGGACGTGGGCCAGTGCCTCTGCCACCGTGGCTTCCGGTGGCAGGATGACCGGGACGGGCGTCATGAGCGCGCCGGCGGTACCTTCTTCATACTGCAGGAGCCGGCGGACATCCTTGGCTTCCTCGGGTTCCATGAGCAGGAGAAGCTCTTCGGCCTTGGCCTGGGGAAGATCGGCCAAGAGGTCCGCGGCGTCGTCGGGATCCATCTCCTCCAGGACATCCGCCGCACGTTCATTGTCCAGGGCGCTCAGCAGCGTGACCTGGTCGTCCTCGGGGAGCTCGGACATGATGTCTGCCAGGCGCTCATCCTGAAGCTCACTGGCGACTTCAACGCGCCGTTTATCACTCATTTCCTGCAGGGCGTCGGCGAAGTCGGCCGGCTTGAGGTCCTCATGCGTGGCAACAAAGTGTGTGGCGCTTTGCGGTTCTGCGGCGGAATCGGTGTGAGCCTCGGACCAGTCGATCAGGATTGTGTGGCCACGGCGCAGACCACGCAGCCTCGATGTGGAGGAACCGCGGCGAACAAAAAGCTTCGTGATCAGCCAGTCGCCATTGCGCTGCTGATCCATGGCAATGTCTTCGATAACGGCAACGCTGCCGTCATCGACAAGGGTGACCTTGCGGTCAAAGATACCGCCGACCACCAGCTGCTCGGCGCCACGCTGCTCGAAACGGCGCAAATTGACCAAACCCGTGCAGATGATTTGGGACTGGTCCATCGACGTCAAACGGGTCATGGGTACAAAAACGCGTTTCTTGCCGGGTACTTCCACCACAATGCCGACGGCGTGCGGGGCGGTGTTCGCTCGGCGCCCGAGAACCACAACGTCCCGCAACTTTCCAAGCCTGTCGCCCCTGGGGTCAAAGACGTCCAGGCCCAAAAGTCGTGCGACAAAAATGCGCGTAGGTTGAGTGCTCACAGATACAGGCTACTTCCCCTATATGGCAATATCCCAAACAATGCCACTGGGTGATCGTGTGGCTGCGATGCACTCCACGTTTCACTCCCAGCGATACTCCAGCTAACGTGCAGGAACATGGTGAACAATGGGGGTATGGCAAACCTCTTTGGACGCACCCGACCCCTGGACGAGGCACGCCTTGTCCCCACGGGCGAAACAATCGGTTCCTACATCTCCTATCTTGATGCGCAGAAGGCGGTTGATTACCTTGCGGATGAGAAGTTCCCCGTCCGCCACGTTTCCATTGTGGGCAACGACCTAAAGATTGTGGAACGCGTGACCGGCAAGCTCAGCTACCCCCGGGTTGCGCTGACCGGTGCCATGACGGGCGCCTGGTTTGGCTTGTTCATTGGCGTCATGCTTTCCTTCTTCGATTCGGCCAGTAACGCCGGCGCTCCCTACCTGAACGTTTTCACTGCGGTCCTGCTGGGCGCAGCCCTGTGGATGTTGTTCGCGATCATTGGCTACGCTGCCCAGCGTGGCAAGCGCGATTTCACGTCCACGAATCAAGTTCTGGCCTCCAGCTACGACGTCATCGTCACCGCTGACGTGGCAGGGGAGGCCCGCCGACTCCTGGCGCAACTGCCCATGAACTCCAACGCCCCGCGTCCCGTTCAGGGTCAGGCAGCGCAGGGTTACCAGCCGCCAGTCCAGCCGCCTGCGGCCTCGGGGCCGGCGCCAACCCGTCCGGAAGGGTGGCACGATCCGTACGCCGCCGATCCCGCTGCGAATGCCCCTGCTGTATCCGAGGATACCGACCGTCCGGGCCAGGCACCGTTGGACGGGCCCCGCCGAGGGCAGTTCCCGGACCTGCCGGACGGCCGCCCGCAGTACGGCATCCGCGTAGAGGCTCCTCAGACTCCTCAGGCTCCGGAAGCGCCGTCAGAGCCCAACGCACCGGAGACTCCGGAGAAGTAGTTCACGGCCCAGAAATGCCGCCGTCGTCCTTAAAAAACTGTGTCGCACTTATTGGACGAAAAACACTCTTCTCGAGTGAAATCGGTCCAACAAGTGCGACACAGATGCTGGCGGGTTAAGCGGAGAGGCCGGCCATCCAGGCTTCAACTTCTTCGGGCTTGCGCGGCAGGGCGGCGCTCAAGTTGACCGGGCCGTTGGCGGTGATGAGGATGTCGTCCTCGATGCGCACTCCGTGGCCGCGGAACTCGGCCGGAATGGCCAAGTCCTCGTTCTTGAAGTACAGGCCGGGCTCGATCGTGAAGACCATGCCTTCGGTGATGACGCCGTCTAGGTAGAGCTCGGCGCGGGCCTGGGCGCAATCGTGCACGTCCAAGCCCAAGTGGTGGCTGGTGCCATGCGGCATCCAGCGGCGGTGCTGCTGACCCTCGGGGGAAAGCGCAACGGACGCCGTGACGGGCAGCAGGCCCCAC
>JBKKBD010000064.1:0-15606 GCA_046714315.1 Specibacter sp. | reverse complement strand
GCCTCCAAGAGGGTTCCCCGCAGGCGCCCGACACCGATGGTCCACACCGTTGACCCCTCACCCGCGTGGGCGTCCAAAGACTGCGCCAGCCGTTCCAAGGTGGCGTCCTCAAGTTGGGTGGCTGGCAGCGCAAGGATCATGCCGACGGAACCAGCTTCAATGCTTGCCGTCAGGGCACTGCCTGACATGGATTTCATGACGAGAGTCAACCGCTCGAGTAGCGCTCGTTCAGCTTGCTGGGCGGCCAGCGGGTCACGCTGCCCCTTTGATTTGGTGGACCGGTCAGTTCCCACCTGTGCAGCCCGAAAAGCGACGGGGACGTAGAATGGCGAGCGTTTTAGTCCTAGTGACGTAGCGCGGGCCACTGCTTCGGCTTCGCTGAGCCCGCGAGGATTGCGCAGAATATTGAACAGGCCGGCCTGGGCTTGTTGGGAGAGTTCGCGCTGGTCACGTTCGGCCAGCCGGTTGATGGCCAGGGTCTGGGCGGCCCGCTCCAAAACCATCAGCGCCACAGTGTCATCCTCCGGTGGCATCGGGACCACCAAGCGCCCCCACAGTTGGTTTCGCACCCCAACCGGGACCTGCAGCCATTGTTCTGCACCGGCGCGTCCTAAGCCGGGGTGGGAAGGAGTGGTTCGGGAACGTCGTTCCCAGTCTTGGAGCAGCACCGACGTACCCAGGTTCTGGGCTGCATGGGCCAGCGCCAGGTGTTGGAGATCTTCCAGGACCACGGGTGCGCCGATCATGGCAGCAGCCTGCTCCACGACCTGTTGAGTTCCGGCACTGTCCAAGCTGAGCTGGGTGAATGCCTCGTGGATGTCCCGGGCGCGCTCAACCTTCTCCAGCTGTTCGGCCACGATCATGCGGTGCACGGTCTCCGTGATTGCCACGAAGCGCACCTGGCGTTCGAGGACGATCACCGGAAACCGGGAGTCAGCAGCTGCGGAACGCAGGGCTTCAAGGCTGCGTGCCCGGTTCCCCACGAGTTCGACAATAAGGCCGGCGGCACCCGCATGAGCCAGTGAGCTCAGATACTCAGCGGCCAGATTGGGGTCCTTTTCAAGCTCCAAGCCAGTAGTAAGCACCAATTCGCCTCCCGAGAGCAGGTCAGTCACATCCAGCAGTTCGCTCACATGCACCCAGCGCACAGCGGAGTCCAAAGAGGCTTCGCCACCGAGAATGGACGGGGCGGCGTCTTGGAGAACGGCGAGCTCGAGAATGGAACGAATCGTTGGCAGCATTTACACAGTGTAAATCAGGGATCGAATGTTCTTACAGGATGCTAATTATGTTGCGTTGACCGGGGAGGAAGACTTGCCATGACGCACCAACTATTCCCTTCACTAATTACTCAAGGAGAAGCATTGAAGACGATCGCACACTGGATCAATGGCGGCTATGTACCGGCGGGAGAGCGCACGGCGCAGGTCACCAATCCGGCGACCGGGAAGGTCACCGCTGAGGTGGCCCTGGCCAGCGTCGAAGATGGCCAGGCTGCCGTGGCCGCGGCAAAGGCGGCCTACCCGGCATGGCGAGACACGTCACTGACCCGCCGCACCCAAATCCTCTTCTCCTTCCGCGAGTTGCTCAACGCCCGTAAGGGTGAGCTGGCCGCCATCATCACCGCCGAACACGGCAAGGTCTTTGACGATGCCTTGGGCGAAGTCAGCCGCGGATTGGAAGTGGTCGAGTTTGCCTGCGGCATGCCGCACCTGATCAAAGGCAGCTACACAGAGAACGCGTCCACCCAGGTCGATATTCATTCCGTGCGCCAAGCGCTGGGTCCGGTAGCCATCATCAGCCCCTTCAATTTTCCAGCCATGGTCCCCATGTGGTTCTTCCCACTGGCGATTGCGGCCGGCAACACCGTGATCCTCAAGCCCAGCGAGAAAGTTCCCACGGCGGCTGGCTGGATGGCTGAATTGTGGAAGGAGGCTGGGTTGCCCGATGGTGTGTTCAATGTCCTTCAGGGTGACAAGGTTGCCGTGGACACCTTGTTGACTCACCCCGACATCAAGGCGGTCTCCTTTGTAGGCTCAACGCCGATCGCGAAGTATGTTTACGAGACGGCCACATCCAATGGCAAGCGAGTCCAGGCTCTTGGTGGCGCAAAGAACCACATGATCGTCCTGCCGGATGCCGATCTTGATCTTGCCGCCGACGCTGCCATCAATGCGGGATTCGGTTCGGCAGGTGAACGGTGCATGGCCATCTCGGCGCTGCTGGCCGTGGGAGGGATCGCCGATGAACTCGTCGCCAAGATTGCCCAACGCGCCACCGCCCTCCGTACGGGCGACGGGCTTCGCGGCTGTGACATGGGCCCCCTTGTCACCACTGCCCACCGGGACAAGGTCACCGGCTATGTCGACGCCGGTGAGGAGGCCGGAGCCACACTGGTGGTTGACGGGCGGACCGTCACCCCCGATGCGGAAGGCGATGGCTACTTTATTGGCCCCACTCTCTTCGACAATGTCACCACTGGCATGTCCATCTATCAGGATGAAATCTTTGGTCCGGTACTCTCCGTCCTTCGTGTCGATAGCTTCGATGCGGCACTCGCGGTGATCAACGCAAACCCCTACGGTAACGGGACTGCAGTTTTCACAAACGACGGCGGGGCGGCCCGCCGCTTTCAGAACGAGGTTGAGGTCGGCATGGTAGGCATCAACGTTCCCGTCCCCGTACCCATGGCCTACTACTCCTTCGGCGGATGGAAGAATTCCCTGTTCGGAGACACGCACGCACATGGCAGCGAAGGGGTCAGCTTCTTTACCCGTGGCAAGGCTGTCACGACGCGTTGGGCAGACCCAAGCCACGGCGGCATCAACTTGGGCTTCCCTCAAAACGTGTGAATCACCTCCCTTTCGTTCAATCATTGGAGAAGGACATGACATTTAGCTTGGCGAATCAGGGCACTCCCATCGAGGTACTCCAGGCCCCCTCAGTGGACTCGGCCGCCGCACGCAGGGCTTATGAGCTGGATCGTAAGCATGTATTCCATTCCTGGTCAGCTCAGGATCTGCTGGATCCCATGGTCATTGCGGCCGCGCAGGGATCCTGGGTGTGGGACGGGGATGGGAAAAAGTACCTGGACTTTTCCTCACAGCTGGTCAATACCAATATTGGGCACCAGCACCCGGTGGTGGTGGCAGCGATCACCGCACAGGCTGCCAAGCTGTGCACCATCGCCCCCAGCTACGTTAATGAGGCCCGATCTGAGGCCGCCCGGCTCATCGCTGAACGCACCCCGGGGGAGTTGAACAAGATCTTCTTCACCAATGGCGGCGCCGATGCCAACGAACACGCCGTACGCATGGCCCGATTGCATACCGGACGGCCCAAGGTTCTCTCGGCCTACCGCTCTTATCACGGTGGCACCCAGCTAGCGGTGAACATGACAGGTGACCCGAGGCGGTGGGCCAACGATTCCGCCAGCACCGGAACGGTGCATTTCTTCCCTCCCTATCTGTACCGGACCAGCTTCCATGCAACAACGGAAGCAGAAGAGAGTCAGCGCGCCCTAGAACATCTGGAACAGCTGATTGCCTTCGAAGGACCGGCAACCATCGCTGCCCTCGTCCTGGAATCCATTCCCGGATCGGCGGGAATCTTCGTCCCACCGGCCGGATATATGCAGGGGGTACGGGAACTGTGCACCAAATACGGAATCATGTTCATCGCTGACGAGGTCATGACAGGATTCGGGCGCACCGGCAAGTGGTTTGCCGTTGACCACTTCGAGGTGGCCCCTGACCTGTTGACCTTTGCCAAGGGCGTCAACTCCGGCTATGTGCCTTTGGGCGGCGTAGCAATCAGCCCGGAAATCGCCGCAACGTTCGGCCAACGCGTCTATCCGGGTGGGCTGACTTATTCTGGGCACCCGCTGGCTACGGCCGCTGCTGTGGCCACCATCAATGTCATGGAATCCGAGGGCATGGTGGACCACGCCGCCGCCTTGGGCACCGACGTCATTGCTCCGGCACTGGCCGGCTTCGCCGAGCGTCACGTCTCTGTGGGTGAAGTGCGTGGAAAGGGCGTCTTCTGGGCCATTGAACTGGTCAAGAACCGGGAAACTCGGGAACCGTTGGCCCCCTATGGATCTTCAAGCCCCGAGATGAACCAACTAATCGCGGCCTGTAAGGAGCGCGGATTGCTTCCCTTCGCCAATTTCAACCGTATCCATGTGGTCCCGCCATGCAACACCAGCAGGGAGGATGTCGCTGCGGGCCTGGCGATCCTGGACGAGGTGCTGGAGATCGCTGACCGGCTCGTCAACTAACCCCGGCCACGATAGTTTGTCCTGGGTATCACCAACAGAGTCGGTGATACCCAGGGCATTTGTCGTTACCTGGTGTGTGATTCCTAGGCCAGTCCTGCGGCCTTGATTCCATCCATGACTGACATTCCTGCCAACAGCGGTTCCCGCCCGGCCGCAATGTTGTTGAGGGCAACAGCCACGCGCTGGCCGATCTCTTGGGTATTTCCGCCCATGTCCGGACCGCTCAATCCCTTCATTGTTCCCAGGACGGTGACCGTGGCGGACTCGATCGCGAGGGCGGCTTGATCTTCGCCAAGGTGCGCCAGGCACATGGCCAATGACAATATGGCCCCGGCGGGATTGGCATAGCCCTTGCCGGCAATGTCTGGCGCAGATCCATGGATGGCCTCGAACATGCTCGGGGCGCTGCCATCAAGATTGAGGTTAGCGCTCGAGGCAACACCCAAGCCACCCTGAATTACCGCTCCAAGATCCGTGATGATGTCGCCAAAGAGATTGTCCGTGACTACAACATCGAAGCGTTCCGGGGCGATCGGCAGGTGGAAGCACATGGCGTCCACATGAACGTAGTCTGTTTCAATCTCCGGGTATTTTGCAGCCAGGTCATTCACGGTGTCCTGCCACAGCTTGCCTGCCTCAACAAGAATGTTCGTCTTATGGCAAAGTGTTAGCTTCTTTCGGCGGGAAGCGGCCAACCGGAAGGCATAGTCCACAACCCGCTCAACGCCGGCACGCGTGTTGACCGATTCCTGAATGGCGACGGCGTTGGGCGTGCCGGCATGGACGGTTGAGCCCCGGCCAACGTAGGCGCCTTCGGTGTTTTCCCGCACGATCACCAGGTCGCAGCGATCCGGGGTCAGCTCGGCGATCGGCGTCTTGACGCCGGGGTAAAGGCGAACCGGGCGGAGATTCACGGCCTGCTCAAAGACTTGGCGCATGGCCAGGATGAAACCGCGCTCCAGGATTCCTGGGGGCACCGAGGGATCGCCCATGGAGCCAAACAATATGGCGTCGCTGGCACGCAGTCTTTCCTCGATGGCAGGGCTGAAGAGCTCTCCGGTAGCCACATAGTGATGTGCACCGGCGGCAATGTGCTCACGTTCGGTGGTGAATCCGAAGGCCGCCTCTGCCGCATCTAGCACGGTAAGTGCGCATTGGGTGACTTCCGGACCAATCCCATCCCCTGGCACGACAGCCAGGCGATAGTGCCGCTGGTTGTGCGCCAAATTCGTTTTGCCCGTCATATCCATTGCCTCCGCCATGTTTCGCTAGTAGTCTGCTTATATTACTGGTAAGACCACTCGATGGCTAGGGTGTTTCTTGCCCTGCACCAACCCCTCGGCACCACAGCGACGCTGGAAAGGAACTGCGATGACCATCGCCAAATCGTCCCTGGAACTTCTCGGTCAAAGCCTGCCCATCGGCGAGTCTGGCGTTCCGGCCGCGGCGCAAGCGGACATTCGTTTTCCCTTCGATGGTTCCATCATTGGCAAGGCTCCGGTGGGAGACGCAGCCAGTGCATCCCTGGCCATGACCGAGGCCGCTGCCGCACTTGCCGCCATGGCCGCGGCAGGCACGGGAAAGCGACGTACGCTCCTGATGGATATTCAAGAAAAATTGTCCGCACGGTCCGAGGAATTTGCGCAGCTGCTGGTCTTGGAGACAGGCAAGCCAATGGTCGATTGCGCCGTGGAGATGGCAAGAACGCTCACTACCTGGACGGCCGCTGCCGAGGAAGTGTCCCGTACAACGGGAGAGACTGTTCCACTGGACCTGCAACCACTGGGCGAAGGCATGCTGGGCTATTTCACCCGGCGGCCGGCCGGCGTCGTGGTGGGAATAGCCGGCTTCAACTACCCTGTCCTGCTGGCCACTCACAAGATTGCCCCGGCCCTGGCTGCCGGCTGCCCCATCGTCATCAAGCCCTCACCAGATACGCCGCTCGCGACGCTGTTGCTCGTGGAGCTCATCCGTGAGGTGCTGGCCGCCCATGACCTGCCCCGCGCCGCCGTGCAGATGGTCAATGGCGGAGTGGACGTAGGGGAGACTCTCGTAGGTGACTCGCGTGCCGCCGTCGTCTCCTTCACCGGCTCTGCGGCCGTGGGGCATCAGATCGCCCGTGCAGCGGCACCCCGAAAAGCTGTCCTCGAGTTGGGGTCCAACACCGCATTGATCGTTGATAACGACGCCGATGTGGACGCCGCGGTCGACGCCGTCATCCGAGGCGGGTTCTACGCCAACGGGCAGGCCTGCATTTCCGTCCAACGCGTAGTCCTGTTGGCCGCGATCGCCGAAGAATTCACGAACAAGCTGGCCATCAGGATTCCGGAAGTTGTAGTCGGCGATCCTCGTGACTTGGCAACGCGCGTGGCCCCGGTCATCAACTCAGCATCAGCGGTGCGAATCACTTCTTGGGTGGCCGAGGCGCTCACCCAGGGAGCCTGGATCGTCGCCTCAAACGCACCGGTGGGCAGTGTCCGGGATGACTCAGGGGCAGACCCGGAATCACTGATCTACCCGACGGTCCTTGCCAACGTCCCACACTCCTCGCCGCTCTGGTGCCAAGAAATCTTCGGTCCCGTGGTTGCTCTCGAGACGGTGGACAGCATGGAGGTGGCGATCGAGCTGGTCAATGAGTCCCGGTATGGGCTCCAGGCATCTGTGTTCACCCGTTCCTTGAAGTCGGCTTTTGCCGCCATCAATGGCCTGGACGTGGGCGGCGTTGTGGTCAACGAAATTCCCGGGTTCCGTTCCGACATCATGCCCTATGGGGGAGTGAAGGACTCGGGCGTCGGCCGTGAGGGCCCGCGCTGGGCCATCGAAGAATTCACCACCACCCGCATGGCCATGATCCGTCCGGCCTAATCTCTCAATTTCTGATCCGCATCGACCCGAGGAATGAATGTGAACTCAACCACCGACTACACCCAACTGTTCCGTTTAGATGGACGACTTGCCATGGTCATTGGGGCCGGTAGCGGTATTGGCCGCGAAGCGAGCCTTGCCCTGTCCGCCCAGGGAGCCACAGTCATTTGCGCCGACCGCAATGTTGCGGGTGCACAAGAAACTGCCGCACTGGCTGGCGGAGGTGCCACTGCCATTGACCTGGATATCACCGATGTTGACGCTGTCACTGCAGCAGCCGCGGCGTACCCCGAGCTGGACGCCCTGGTCTTCACAGCGGCGACGAACGTCCGAAAGCGGATAGCTGACTACTCGATGGAGGAATTTGACCGCGTCGTCAATCTAAACCTTCGCGCGTCCTTTGCCCTGATCCGGGCCTTCGCCCCACAGATGGCTGCCCGCGGGGGTGGCTCCATAACCGGTTTTTCCTCGATTCGCGCCTCGGTGGTTGAACCCGGTCAGGGCGCATATGCCGCCACGAAGGCTGGTCTGGTTCAGCTGATCCGCACGGCGGCTGCCGAGTTCGGCGAACAGGGCGTGCGGGTCAACGCCATCGCTCCTGGCGTCGTCGAAACTCCACTGACAGCCCAGATCAAGGCGAACCCGGAGTGGTATAACGCCTACGCAAACAAGAGTGCGTTGGGACGGTGGTCCCGTCCGGAGGAGCTGGCAGGCGCCGTGGTCTACCTGGCGTCGGATGCGGCAAGTTTTGTGACTGGCTCGGTATTGACGGTCGACGGCGGTTGGACCGCCATCGACGGTCGGTTTACCCCGCCGTCCTAAGTTCCCCGTGCGAGGAGGCGTGTGCCCAATCCGGGACCGCGTCTCCTCGCACCGTTTCAAACCAGGCTGCTGCCGCCAATACCTTGTCGTCGGCACCCACGGGGCCGGCAAGCTGCAGTCCGATCGTCCGGCCATCGGCCATGAAACCACAGTTGACGGTCGCAGCGGGCTGGCCCGACATGTTGTAAGGCATGGTGAAGGAAATATGGGCCATCGGCAGATCAGGATCATCCACCGGCATGGGCTGCTCGGCCGCAAAAGCTGCCATCGGCGCCACGGGGGAGAGGATCAGGTCAAATCCGGTCGTGGCTGCGATCGTGGCCTGCTGTACTTGGGCGAAGCGGTGGTAGTGCTCTATGGTGGCGACGCCGTCGTAATCCTTCCCCCCTGAACACCAGCGGGCAATGTAGGGCAGTACCTTCCCCCGCTGTTCCTCATCGAGTGCACTGTAATCCGCCCAGGACCGCGTGCGCCAGAACGCGTCGATCCCGGCAAGCTGGACCGGGGTCATGAATGGAGAAAGTTCGACGACGCGGGCACCGGCCGCGGCAAAGAGGTCCGCCGCGCGTTGCACGGCTTCGGCGACCTGGGGATCGACGGCGGCGCCGGACCCGGCGTCCAACTGCAACGCGACCCTCAGGCCAACAGGGTTGGCGGGGCCGGAGAACCAGTCCATGGCCGGGTAAGGGCGGGTGGAGTAATCGCGAATGTCTGGCCGTGCGATGAGGCTCATGAGAGCGGAGGCGTCCGCCGCCGTGCGTGCCAGCGGACCTGCGGCCCGGCCAAGATAGGGAACGTTTAGCGGAACCAGCCCGGCACTGGGTTTTAGCGTGGCCAGCCCCGACCAGGTGCCGGGCAACCGGATGGAGCCGCCAATATCGGTGCCAACATGCAACGGGCCGTACCCGGCGGCGGCAGCGGCGCCAGCCCCGGCGCTCGAGCCGCCGGTTGTCAACGACGGGTCCAGCGCATTGCGGCTGATCCCATGCAGGGACGATACGCCCGAGGACAACATTCCCCAGTCAGGCATGGTGGTGGAACCCAGAATGACGATTCCGGCCTCCAACAACCTGTCAGTGACGGGTGCGTTTTCTGTGGCAATCGGCGGATTGGTGATGGCTGTCCCTGACGGGACTGGCACACCGATTCGATTGATGTTCTCCTTGACCGTGGCCGGAACGCCGTCGAACGCTGATAGTTGGGTTCCGGCCGCCCACCGCTTGGCCGAGGCCTCGGCATCGCGGCGAACCTGCTCCGGCTCATGAACATAGAAAGCGTTGAGAACCGGCTCAAGGTCCACTATGCGAGCCAGCACCGATTCGGCAACCTCCCGCGGATCCAATCCCTGGGCATAGGCGGTGGAGAGTTCAAGTGCCGTGAGATCGCGTTCAGCCTGATTCATGACGGTCCTTTCGGTGGTGATTGCTAGTCGTTCTGAAGCGCCAGGGACTCCCGGGCGAGCACCTCGGCGCGGAGATTCATGGAACTGGCCACGAGCTTTTGCGTGTACGGGTGTTGCGGATTTTGATAGACGCTTTCGGTTTCGCCGGCCTCCACAATCTCTCCCTGGCGCATAACGACAACCCGATCACACAGGTGCCGCACAACAGCCAGGTCGTGAGAGACAAACACGAGTGTCAGCTGGTACTGGTCCACCAAATCCGCCAGCAGGTTGAGTACCTGTGCCCGGACAGAGACGTCCAAGGCTGAAACAGGTTCATCGGCCACCAGCACCCGGGGCCGGCAGATGAGTGCCCGGGCAATGGAGATGCGCTGGCGCTGGCCACCGGAGAACTGATGGGGATACCGCTCGAGAGTTTCCGGACCGAGCCCCACTGCCTCAAGCATTGAGACGGCCATGTCACGTCGCTGCGCTGCCGTCTCCGAACGGCCCGGAACCAAAAGCGGTTCGGTGATGATGTCAAGCACTCGCATGCGTGGATTAAGTGACCCCATGGGGTCCTGGAAGACAATCTGCAGCTCCTGACGCAATTGGACCAGACTCCGCTCGGTGGCGCCTGCCACTTCGTTGCCGGCGACCACTGCGGAACCAGATGTGGGCTGGTCCAATCCTGCAAGGATGCGCAGGAGGGTGGACTTTCCCGAGCCGGATTCACCAACAACGCCGAGGCGTTCGCCGGGCCGGACAACGAAGTTCACATCCTTGAGTGCATGCACCTCCGCGGCCTTGCCAAAAAGGGACGTTCGATCGCGCCGGTAAGTGCGGGTCAGCTCCGACACGGCGATGACCGGAGGTGCAACGTCCGCCTTCAGCTCCGGGGCGCGAACGCCGTCGTCCATTACGGGCATGGCTGTAACTGCGATTGCAGCTGTCGCGACGGCTGCAGCCTTGGCGCGCAGAAGGGCCTCTTCCGGGCTTGGCGGCACATACGCCGCGGCCGAGGTGACGGTGAACAGGCGTCCGTCATTGTCCTTTGCCTCCATGTCACTGGCGGCGAGAAGTCCCCGCGTGTAGCTGTGCTGGGGTCGGGTGAAGATGTCTTCCGTGCGCCCTTCCTCAACCACGCTGCCATTGTTCATGACCAGGACCCGCGTGCACATGTTGGCAACTACGGCGAGGTCGTGGGTGATGAAGAGCAGGCCCGTGCCGCGTTCCTGCACGGACTCCAGAACCAAGTCCAGGACTTGACGCTGCACCGTGACATCCAGCGCCGTGGTGGGCTCATCACACAAAAGCAGTGCAGGATCATTGGCGAGAGCCATGGCCAGCATGACGCGTTGGCGCTGGCCGCCGGAAAGCTGGTGCGGGTAGGCATGTGCCGCCTCGGCGGGATCCGGGAGCTTGACGGCGGCCAGCATCTCGATGGCCCTGGCCTGCGCTTCCCGGCGGGATCCAGCAGTGTGGTGCACCGTCATGATCTCGGCAACCTGGGCACCCACCCGCATGAGCGGATTCAGCGCCGTGAGGGGCTCCTGAAAGACCATGGTCATGTCCCGACCGCGGATCTTGCGCATTGACGCATCAGCGGCGCCAATGAAGTTGTGGCTGTGGCCGTCGAGGTGTACGGCGCCACTGGCCTGCAAACCCTCAGGCAGCAGGCCCATGAGTGCTGTTGTGGTCAGTGACTTGCCTGAACCGGATTCGCCGATCAAACCGATGCGCTCACCGCGTGCCATGGCGAAGGAGACATCCCGGACAAGACTGAAGCCGGCAAAGTTCACGGACAGGTTTTCAACGCTCAGCAGCTTTGGTGCCGTGGTGTTCATGGGCGGTCTCCGTTCAGTTTGGGATCGAAACGATCCCGCAATCCATCACCCAACATATTGAAACCCATCACCGCAATCGCGATGGCCAGACCAGGCCAGAAGGCAAGCAAGGGGAACGTGCCAAGGAATTGTTGGGACTCCTGGAGCATGCGACCCCAGCTGGGAACCGGTGGCGGTGTGCCAAGCCCGAGGAAGGACAGGGCAGCCTCGGCCAAGACGGCCAGTGCAAATGTCACCGAGCACTGCACCACCACCATGCCAATGATGTTGGGGAGAACATGGCGGCGGGCAATGCGAATCGCGGGCTGACTCGAGGCCCTAGCCGCTTGGACGTATTCGGTACTCATGACCTGAAGCGTGCCGGAGCGGGCCACCCGGGCGAATCCGGGAACGGACCCAAGACCAATGGCGATCATGGCCGTTACAGTGCTGGCACCGAAGATTGCGGAGAACATGATGGCCAGCAAAAGAGCAGGGAATGCCAACAAGATGTCAGCGAAACGCATCGTGACTTCCTCGGTAGCGCCACGCTTCATACCAGCCAGGATTCCCAGCGGGGTGCCCAACAGCAGTGCGATGCCTACCGAAACCATGCCCACCAGGAGAGTGATGCGGGCACCGTAGAGGATGCCGGAAAAGACGTCCCGCCCATACCTGTCCGTGCCCAGCAGGTGTGTAAAACTGGGTCCTTGCAAACGGTCAAGCGGGTAGGCCTGAACCGGGTCAAAGGGTGTCCAGAAATATGAGAGCAAGGCGGAGAGAACCACCACGCCGACCAAAATTGCACCCACAAGCATTGACCCCCGCCACCGGCGGCGCCGCTTGACTGGGCTGATGATCTTGATTTTCGTAGCCATAGCGATTCCCCTATGCCGATTTCCGAATGCGCGGATCAAGGACGGTATAGAACACATCCACCAGCAAATTGATGACCAACGTGATCCCCACCAGCACCATCACCACAGACTGGACGGTCAGTAGATCCCGGTTGCCAACGGCATCCAACAGCATGGAGCCGAGCCCTGGGATCACGAAGACCCTTTCGATAACGACGGCACCAATGATCAATGCGGCCAGCTGGACCGAGGTGACGGTCAGGACTGGAATCGCGGCGTTCCGCAATCCGTGCTTAAGCAGAGCATTTAGCGGCGACAGCCCCTTGGCCCGCGCCGTCCGAAGATAGTCTTCGCTCATGACTTCCAGTACTGCCGACCGCACGTACCGGGTAAGAATGGCGGCTTGGACGGAGGCCAGAGCCAGCACGGGTAAGGCCACCCGGGAGAGGAACTGGCCAAAGTCCTGCCCCGGAGGGGTCCAGCCATTAGCCGGGAACCAACCCAGGTTCAGGGCAAACACCACCACGAGCAGAATTCCGGCTAGGAAGCCGGGAATGGCAATCGCAAGTTGGCTGATGGCACTGATGAGTGCACCGGAGGCCTTGCGATGCTTGACAGCAGCCAACGTTCCCATCGGAATCGCAATGATCAAGGCCACCAGCATGGCCAGAATGACCAGAATCAGCGATACTTGGACGCGGTCCGCAACTAGGGGGCTGATGTTTTGGTGGGTGACATACGATGTGCCAAATTCACCAAAGGGCAGGCCCCGGGCCCACTCCAAATACTGCACAATCTGTGGACGGTCTGTCCCGAACTCGGCACGGGTTTGTGCGATGAGCTCCGGCGTTGCATCAACGCCAAGGGCAATCTGTGCTGGATCTCCGGGCACGGTGCGCATGACAAGGAATACCAGCACCGTGGCCACCACGAAGGTCGCCACAAACCTGACCAGGTTGGTCAAAATACGCATCACCATGCCGGGATTCCCATCAGTCGATCCAATAATTCATGCCCAGGAGATAACATCACACTCAGCTGGATTTGCTACTTCCACCCCATGGAGCTGAGGTCCAGGCCGGTTGAGACGGCATTGGCAGGAATCCCGGTCACCGTGGACTTCGCCACCACAATGTTAGGGAAGAGGAACAAGGTATCGGAACCGGCGTCGTCAACGATGCTCTTGACTACCTTCTTCATTCCGGAGATGTAGCCGGCCTCATCGGCGGTGTCCGCTGCTGCGGCATCGTCCTTGATCTTTGAATTGTCAAAGCCGATGTAGTAGTTCGGGTCGTTGAACATGGTCAGAACATCCCGGGTTTCAACGGCCAGGATGACGGACATCTGGTAGTCATGCTTGGTGAATACCTGATCCAGCCACACGGCGGGGAACTCTGAGGATTCGATTTTTGCGTTGATGCCGACGTCCTTGAGTTGCGAGACAACGATTTCAGACACTGCGGTTGCGTAAGGGCGCGTGGGAACCGAGAACGTGATGTTAAGGTTTTCCACGCCAGCTTCCTTGAGCAGGGATCGCGCCTTGTCGGGGTTGAAGGGATACACCTCATTGAGGTCTTCGTAATAGGGATCGGACGGCGGGACGGGCCCGCCGATCAGCGTCCCCATGCCATTCCAAGCAGTATCCATGACAGCCTTGCGGTCCACGGCGTACATAACTGCCTGGCGGACGCGGACGTCGTTGAAGGGTGCAGCCTTGTTGTTCATCGACAAGATGATCTTGCCCGTGGAAGTGCCTTCCAGGACTTGGTAATCTTGGTTGTCCTTGAAGCTGGAGAGCAACTCGGGTGCCTGCATGTTGTAGACCACGTCAACATCGCCTGACTGTAGGGCGTTGGTGGTGGCCGTGGCATCGGCAAAATAGCGCAGGGTTGCGGTCTTCAGCGACGGCGCAGTGCCCCAGTAGTCCGAGCGTGCAGCCAATTCAAGGGAATCGCCCGGCTTCCATGCGCTGACGGTAAACGGACCCGTTCCCACCGGCTTGGTCGCGAGAGCCGCGACGCCATTGGGGTCAAACATGGCACCGATGGGGGATCCCATGTCGTAGAGCCAGGCGTTGCTGGGCTGGCTGAGCTCTACCTTGACCTCGGTGTCGCTCACTACCGTCACGGCCTTGACGACATTCATCTTGTTTTTCAGGCTGGACTTCCACGCATCTGACTGGACGCGCTCAATGCTGAACTTGACGTCGTCGGCCGTAAACGTGTCACCGGAGGAAAACGTGACGCCAGGATGGAGCTTAAACGTATAGCTCTTACGGTCCTCACTCAGCTCCCAAGAGTCGGCCAGCAATGGCTGCAACTTGCCGTCCTGGTCTATCCGAACCAAGCCCTGATAGATGTTTGCCATGAGCGCCTGGGGAATGGCGGCACCCGCTGTACTGGTGAAGTCGAGGTTAACCGGGGGGCCGGTAAGGGCCACGGTCAGCGACGTCTTGGGCTCCGCGTCGTTGTTGCCCGACGACGAGCCAGCGTTGCAGGCGGTTAGCGACAGCGTGGCTGCCACGAGCAACACCATCGACCGGCTGATTTTATTTGAGCGAAGCATGTGTACCCCATCGGTTGGAATCTAGTGTTCGATCGGCTCTTCAGTGTGACCTGTCCAACACCATTGAAGTGCATTGGCGAAAATAATTCAATGGTCAGGCCAGTTATATTGTGTACATGCATTGCTGAATTTGGCGGGGCCATGCGCGCCATTGCTCACGACGGACCCCAAAGATGACGCTCACCTGGGCAATATGACCGCGCAGGGCTGTGCAAGCCACCGACGAAGCGGACCCGCTCGCTGAGGATCGAATTCGCTGCGGGGGACTGACACGGAAACTGCAATGGTTGTATATTTCTAATAAGTTGGCTGGTCCTACCAGTTTATCAACTGCTCGCACCTCCATAAATCCCACGACCTAAGGCACCAGATGAAACCAGTTACCTTCACGCCCGCCGTCGCAACCCTCACCTATGAACGGGTTGTCGAGCAGATTGAAACGGCCATCACCTCTGGAGCGATCCCTGCCGGTGACCACCTCCCCTCCGAACGTGAACTGATGGTTCAATTCTCGGTCAGCAGGCCGACTGTGCGTGAGGCACTGCGGGTTTTGCAGTCAATGGGCTTGGTTGAATCCAAGCCGGGCGGGCGCGGCGGACCCAAGGTTCTGGAGCCTTCGCCGGAATCGATGACTCGTTCCTTCGTCACCATGGCACGGATGGATTCATTGTCCATGTCGGAGCTGGTGCAATTTCGCCTTGTCCTGGAATCATCGGCGTGCCGCTTGGCTGCTGCGTTGCACAACGAGCAGCAATTGGCGGCCATGAGTTCCGCCATTGAACGCATGGAGGAAGCAGTTGGCAAGGATGCGGCGGCCTTTGCCCGGGCCGACGTCGACTTCCACCTAGCCGTATGGGAAGCCAGCGGCAATGCTCTGCTGACCATGTGTGGGCGTGCCGTGGCAGAGGCGATCGTTGGATTGATTACTCAGCAACTCTCGGACTCGGGCGCCACCGAGAGAACCGAGGCCGCATCGGCGGCCTTGGATCGCGAGATTTTCGAGGCCATTGC
>JBKKBD010000063.1:0-18982 GCA_046714315.1 Specibacter sp. | reverse complement strand
CGTGCAACGCGTGTTGTGGTCATGGGTGTCTCCGGAGCCGGCAAGAGCACCATCGGCACGCTCGTGGCCGATGCCATGAACTTCCCGTTTGTTGATGCCGATTCTCTGCACCCGTTGGCGAACATCCGCAAGATGGCCGCTGGCACACCCCTGAATGATGATGACCGGTGGCCGTGGCTGGATCTGGTGGGCCATGAGCTGGCTACGACGCGCGGCAAGGGCATTGTCGTTGCGTGCTCGGCGCTCAAGCGGCGCTACCGTGATGCGATCCGCGCCCAGGCCCCGGATACGATCTTCTTGCACCTCGAAGGTTCCCTTGAGGTGCTCAGCTCCCGGCTCGAGGGCCGCTCCGGCCACTTCATGCCGCCCAACCTCCTGGCGTCGCAGCTTGATGCTCTTGAGCCGATGGAAGCAGACGAGGCGGCCGTTGTCGTCGACATTGCCGCCAGTATGACTGAAATTCTCGACGCCGCAGTTGCCGGAATTCGTCAAGTCTCCGGTCACTGACACGCATGACTGACACGCACGACGCCGGAATCGGGCACCGCGCGCAGGAACTGCTGAGCGTGGGCCAGGTTGCGCAGCGCGGAGGAGTCAGTGTTTCGGCGCTGCACTTTTACGAACGCCAGGGCCTGATTTTCAGTACTCGGACATCGGGAAACCAGAGGCGCTATGCCCGCTCCGAGCTGCGGCGCGTTGCCGTAATCAAGGCCGCCCAAAGGGCAGGCATCCCACTCTCTCTTGTTGCTTCCGTCTTTGAGGAACTGCCGGACCATGGGGTGCCAAGTCAGGCCGACTGGCAACGCTTGTCCGAGCACTGGCGTGCCGAGCTCACAGCACGAATCGATGCCTTGGAGAAGCTGCGTGGCAGTTTGGGTGGCTGCATTGGCTGCGGGTGTCTCTCACTGACTGAGTGTGGCTTTGTGAATCCCGAAGACCAGGTGGCCGGGGAAGGGCCAGGTGCCCGCGCCTTTGATGACACGAATCTTTAGCTGATGTTCCGAATTCCGGTCGCTGAGCCGAGCAATGACGCAACGATTTGACCTCAACTATGGTTGAGGTTCTAGAGTCACTTGAGGATCCAGCCGTTCGGGCTGGTGGCGCGAGAGGATTTTTGGTCATGACTGTGCAGGTTCAGGCACCCCGGCTGACGAGTGATTTCAAGGCAGCTTTTGGCGGCCATCCAGCCGGTGTGGCCATTATTACCGCAGAAACAGAGACTGGACCTGTCGGCATCACGGCCTCTTCGGTGGCCTCCGTGTCTGCCGAACCGCCGTTGCTGGCGTTCTCCCTTGCAGCCAAGCGTGGATCCGCGGCCGCCCTTGCTGCGGCGGGCTCCGTAGCGGTCCACCTGTTGACTGCTGGAGACCGTGACCTGGCACGGATTTTTGCCGACTCACAATCAGAGCGGTTTACCGATGCCATGGCGTGGCAGCGCATGGAAACGGGAGAGCCGTTGCTCCTGCACGGCGGATACACCTTGCGCTGCACGGTTCTTAGCCGTACTCCGGCCGGCGAATCCTTACTGCTGGCCGCTGAAGTCGTCGAGATTATTTCGCCGGAAACCGTGGGAGCACCCATGGTTTATCACCGTCGCGCTTTCCATTCGCTGGGGGAGCACAGCATCCTCGCCGGCTAATTGGCAGTTCAGGAACTTCGCCAGATTAGTGTTCATGACCTCGTTACCTGCTTCCTCGCGAAGCGGCGGACGCGCTCATGTAGACTAAAAATCCTATGGAAAGTAAATCTAGGGGCCGGCGCAACGGCTTGCGGAGCTCACAAATGAGCTCTTGCAATCGCGTTGACAATGCCGGCAAACCCCGCACTCGTGCCCACAGCTCCACAACGTCCACCGCGGCCGGCCCTAGCGCCGACCACCCTCCGCCGGCGGCCAACCCCCACTTCAGCGCAGCCTTCCTGTGCGCCGTGAATAGGGGGGTGCAGTAACTGTGGAATGGATACTTCTAGCAGCAGGCTTGCTGCTCATCCTCGGTACAGGTTTCTTTGTGGCCGTTGAATTTTCCCTTGTTGCCCTTGACCAGGCTTCGGTCCAGCGGGCCGTGAACGACGGCGACAAGGCTGCCGCGCCGCTATTGCGTTGTTTGAAATCGCTCTCCACTCAGCTTTCCAGCTGCCAGCTGGGAATCACCTTGACTACGTTGCTGACGGGTTTCCTCATGGAACCGTCCCTGGGTGTTTTGTTGGCCACACCTCTGGCTGCGGTGGGTGTTCCCGAGCTCGCGGTCTCTGGAGTTGCACTAATTCTGGCGATGCTGATCGCCACCTTGCTATCGATGCTGATCGGTGAATTGGTTCCCAAAAACATGGCCATCGCCAAGTCCTTTGAGATTGGCAAGGCCGTGGCTCGTCCACAGCTGGTCTTCACCGCCGTCTTTAAACCCTTCGTCATTGTCCTGAATGGCTTTTCCAATAAGGTGCTGAACCTTTTTGGCATGGAAGCGAAGGAAGAAATTTCCGGAGCCAGGTCCCCATCGGAGCTCGCGTCACTGGTACGCCGATCCGCGGAAATGGGAACCCTTGATGAGGGAACCGCAACGTTCTTGGCGCGGACCCTTCGCTTTTCCGAGCGCACGGCGGCAGATGTCATGACCCCGCGCATGCGTGTTGAAACCATCGAAAGCACCAAATCGGTGGCCGAAATTATTGATGTTGCCCGGCGCACCGGTTACTCCCGATTCCCGGTTATTGGTGAATCTGCCGATCAGATCTTGGGCGTTGTGCACCTGAAAAGTGCTGTTTCCATCCCCTTCCACAAGCGCACGGGCATCGAGGTGGGCGCTATCATGACGGATGTTCTGCGGGTGCCCGAGACCGTCCATCTGGATGCCTTGATCCTTGAACTGCGTGGCGGAAACCTGCAAATGGCCGTGGTTCAGGATGAATATGGTGGAACCGCGGGCGTTACCACCCTCGAGGATCTTGTTGAGGAGATCGTCGGTGAGGTGTCCGATGAGCATGATCGCATCAAACCCGGAATCCTGCTGGCCGCCGATGGTACCTGGTTCTTCCCGGGCCTGATGCGCCCCGACGAGGTGTCCGAACGCATCGGCCCGCTGACCGTCCCCGACGAGGCAGGCTACGAAACTGTTGGCGGCTTCATGATGGCAGAACTGGGCCGCATCGCAGCAGTGGGGGACACCGTGCCCGTTCAAGGTGGATCGCTGGTCGTGGAAAGAGTAGAGCGACGCCGGATCGACCGCATCCAGTTCGTCCCGGCACCAACTGCTTGGGAATCGGACGCAACGAAAGAAGCCGGTGATTCCAAGTGAACGCCTGGGCTGGAATTGCGTGGCTCGTGGTGCTGTTGTTTGGCAACGCCTTCTTTGTCGCGGCCGAATTTGCTGTTATGACTGCCCGGCGCAGCCAGATTGAACCCCTGGCCGATGCCGGATCCAAGCGGGCCAAGATCACCTTGGGTGCCATGGAGAATGTCTCGCTGATGCTTGCCTGCTCACAATTGGGAATCACGGTGTGTTCACTGTTGATCCTGAATGTGGCAGAACCTGCCATTCACCACCTGCTGGCCGAACCCCTGCATGCCATTGGTCTGCAGGACAATGTTGCCGGACCGGTGGCCTTCGTCATCACGTTGGCTCTCGTTACATTCCTGCACGTTACCTTTGGCGAAATGGTGCCAAAGAATATGAGCGTTTCGGCTGCGGATAAGGCGGCGCTGCTATTGGCTCCTCCGTTGGTGCTCGTCAGTAAGGTTGTGCGCCCCGTTATTGTGGCCTTGAACTGGACTGCAAACCACATCGTGCGCCTCTTCGGTATTGAGCCCCAGGATGAGGTTTCTTCCTCCTTCACCTTGCAGGAGGTGCAGTCGATTGTTGAGGAATCAACGCGAAGCGGCCTCGTGAATGATCAAACAGGCCTGATCACGGGCGCCTTGGAGTTCTCTTCCCAGACGGCTGGCGGGATCATGGTTCCCTTGGACGCCCTGGTTACCTTGCCCACCGAGGCCACTCCCGTGGACTTTGAACACAAGGTGGGCAAAACCGGATTTTCCCGATTTGTGTTTGCCGATGCCGAGGGCAACCTCATGGGCTATCTTCACCTCAAGGACGTGCTTCGCATTCCGCGGGAGCGCTACCAGCTGCCCATCGGCGAAGGGCGCGTGCGATCCATGGTCAATATTTCCTCTACCGAGGAAATTGAAGACGTGTTGGCTGCCATGCAGCGTTCAGGTTCCCACATGGCGCGCGTCATTGACGCCAATGAACAAACCATGGGTGTGCTGTTCCTTGAAGACGTGATCGAACAGCTGGTGGGCGAAATTCGCGACGCCACGCAGACTCAGATCCACGATCGCAAACGGGCCTGATGCGAACGGTTCCCAATATGGGCTATGCTAATTCCTATTGGTAACTGTTCTCATTAGCACGTTGAAAAGGAATTACATGTTTCAGTCCCGCCGCTCGGTTCTCATTCTTGGTGCAACCCTGGTTGCCTCCGTCGCACTGACAGCCTGTGGTGGGGCTGAAGCAACTCCTGCGGCTGAGGGTACGGTCTCCGTGGTTGCCACCACCAATGTCTATGCGGACATCGCGAAGGTTGTGGGTGGGGAGTTTGTCAGTGTGCACGCGATCATTTCCGACCCCAGTGCCGACCCCCACGGATACGAGGCCAACGCCCAGGACAAGCTGGCCGTTTCAAAGGCCCAGGTAGGCATCGAAAACGGTGGCGGGTACGATGATTTCTTTACCCAGCTGGCCAAGGGCCAGCTGGATGCTGCCAAGATCGTCAATGTCAGCGAGCTGTCCGGCCTGGATACAAGCGAGGACTTCAACGAGCACGTTTGGTACTCGCTTCCCACCATGTCAAAGCTCGCGGATGATCTCGCGACCCGCTTCAGCGCGGCCTTGCCCGCTCAGGCGACCGCCTTCACGGAGCAAGCCAAAGAGTTCAAGTCAAAGCTGGCGGTTTTGGAGGCTCGCCTCGGCGAGCTGAAGACGGCACACGAAGGCGCCGGTGCAGCTGTCACCGAGCCGGTTCCCTTGTACCTGCTGGCTGAGGCTGGTCTGGTCAACAAGACTCCTGAAAAATTCACCGCGGCCGTCGAAAATGGTGCCGATGTTCCTGCCGCAACGGTTGCCGAGGTGCTCGCCCTGATGGGATCGGGTGAGGTTGCCCTGCTGGCCTACAACACCCAAACGGAAAGCCCCCAGACCGAACAGGTCAAGGCGGCCGCCGAGGCTGCGGGAGTTCCCGTCGTTGACTTCTCCGAGACCCTACCGGCCAACACGACTTACCTTGACTGGATGCTTGGTAATGTTGAGAACTTGGAACAAGGACTAAATACAGTGGCCGGAAAATGACCCAAACGGCACCATCGGTTATTAGGCTCAAACGCGCCACCTTAAAATATGGATCGCGCACGCTCTGGCAAGACCTCAACCTCGACGTTCCCCCGGGTGAATTCCTGGCCGTCTTGGGTGCCAATGGCAGTGGAAAAACCAGTTTCCTGAAGATCTTGTTGGGCCTGGCCCCCTTGAGCTCCGGGCAGATAACGCTCGACGGCGTACCCGCCAAACGCGGCAGCCGTGCCATTGGCTATGTTCCCCAGCAAAAGCACTTTGCCCCCGATACGGCTATGCGCGCCCGGGATCTGGTCGGTTTGGGCGTAGATGGGGACAAGTGGGGCTTTCGGCTCCACGGTCGCGCGTACCGTCATCGCGTGGATGAGCTGCTCGACATGGTGGGTGCCGCCAGTTATGGAAAGATTCCCGTTGGCATGCTTTCCGGTGGCGAGCAGCAACGGTTGCGGATCGCCCAAGCGCTGGCCTCCCATCCCAAGGTTCTGCTGTGCGATGAGCCGTTGCTTTCCTTGGACATGCACCACCAAAAAGCCGTGAGCGCACTGGTGGCCCAACAGGCCAAGGCGAACGGGACCGCCGTCGTCTTTGTCACACATGAGATCAACCCGATCCTGGAGCACGTGGACAGGGTGCTGTATCTGGCCGGAGGCCGATTTACGCTCGGCACCCCCGATGAGGTCATGCGCACCGAAGTGCTTTCAAAGCTGTACGGAACAAACGTTCAGGTGCTCAATGTCGAAGGGCGCTTGGTGGTTGTTGGGCGCCCGGATTCGGTCATTGACGGACATATTGACGGACACGTTGATGAGGAGCCGCAGATCATCGGTACGCCCGCTTTGGACGCTGCGCAAGGACGGGGGATCTCATGAACTGGGCGGACTTCACCAACGCTGTCTTTAACTTCTCCAACTACGCGGAATTGCTTCCACTATTCCGCGACACGCTCTTGGCCGGGGCCATCCTAGGGTTGGTTGGCGGCCTGGTTGGCACGTTTGTCATGATGCGCGATCTTGCCTTCGCCGTCCATGGCATTGCCGAGCTGTCCTTTGCCGGGGCCGCGTTTGCCTTGTTGATCGGTGCCGACGTCATTTTCGGATCGCTCGTTGGCTCCATTGCCGCCGCACTGCTGCTAGGGGCCATGGGGGTCCGGGCACGGGAGAAGAACTCCGTCATTGGCGTCATCATGCCTTTTGGCCTGGGGCTCGGCATCTTGTTCCTCTCGCTGTACGAGGGCCGTTCGGCCAACAAATTCGGCCTGCTGACGGGCCAAATCGTCTCGGTGGATTCCACGCAGCTCTCAGTGCTGGCCGGAACTGCCCTCATTGTGGTTGTTGGACTCGCGCTCATTTGGCGACCCCTGACCTTTGCCAGCGTCGATGCCGATATTGCCGCAGCTCGCGGGGTGCCGGTGCGGACGCTTTCACTCGCGTTCATGTTCCTCTTGGGCATCGCCGTGGCGTTGTCCATTCAAGTAGTCGGTTCATTGTTGGTCTTGGCCCTGCTCATCACACCGGCAGCGGCGGCCCTGCAAGTCACCGCGACCCCGCGCGTGGTGGTGCTGCTCAGCGTGGCCTTTGCCATGGTCTCAACCGTGGGTGGCATCATGCTGGCCTTGGGCGGAAGTATCCCGATCAGCCCTTACGTCACGACGCTTTCGTTCCTGATCTACGTACTGTGCCGGGTTGTCGGCGCGTGGCGCAGACGCCGGGGCTGGTCTACACGCCCCGCGTTGTAATCCACGAACTTATGCGCAAAACTCACAGCGGGTTCCGCGTAGAGGCGTTTATCCGCTGAACTCACCATGAGTTTCGCGTATGCGTTCAGGCCTACCTGGGTCTAGCGTTAATTCATGGAGTGGTTTGGCTCTGCGTGGTTTGATACTGCTTGGTTTGGTGATGCCGACTATAACGTTGCGCGATTCGTCCTGCAGCGGGGCATTGCCGCTGTCTTTGTGATTGCTTTTATTTCCAGTGCTCGGCAATTTCCCGCCTTGCTGGGGGAGCGGGGACTGCTACCTGTCCCGCGCTATCTGGCCCGAGCGGGGCGTCCGCTAGGCCCCACGCTCTTCAAGTTGCATTATTCGGACGGCTTGCTGCGCACGGTCGCGTGGACCGGAGCGATCCTGAGCGCGTCCGTGGTGCTCGGCCTGCCCCAGCAGGGTCCGCTCTGGCTGCCCATGGTGGTGTTCCTCTTACTGTGGCTGCTCTACATGTCGATCGTGAATGTTGGGCAGGTCTTCTACGGGTTTGGGTGGGAAATCCTCCTACTTGAGGCCGGTTTCCTTGCCGCCTTCCTTGGCTCGAATCAAACCACGACGCCGGTCATCACCATCTGGCTGCTGCGCTGGCTCGTGTTCCGGCTCGAGTTTGGAGCCGGCATGATCAAGCTTCGCGGCGACAGGGCATGGCGGGACCTGACCGCCCTGTACTTCCACCATGAAACCCAGCCCATGCCCAATCCGCTCAGCTGGTGGTTCCACCATCTGCCCAAGCCGCTGCACAAGGTGGAGGTGTTGGGAAACCACTTTGCCCAGCTGGTGGTGCCGTTCCTGCTCTTCGCGCCGCAGCCGATCGCAACCTGGGCCGCGGGGGTGGTGGTCGTAACCCAGTGCTGGCTCCTGCTCTCAGGCAACTTTGCCTGGCTCAATGCGCTGACGGTGGTGCTGGCGTTTTCCGCCGTCTCCCTTCCCGGCGGCACGGAGGTGCCGGGAATGCCGCTCTGGTTTGTCGGCGTCGTGCTGGCCATGGGAGTGCTCATGCTGGTGCTGGGCTGGTGGCCCCTGAAAAACCTGTTCTCCCGAAACCAGGTCATGAACGGGAGCTTTAATCGCTGGGCCCTTGGCAACGCCTATGGCGCTTTTGGGAGCATCACTCGCGACCGTCACGAGGTGGTGGTTGAGGGATGGGATGGGCGCACCTGGCGTGAATACGGTTTTCATGGAAAGCCTGGTGATCCTGCGCGCCTGCCCCGGCAATTTGCGCCCTACCATCTGCGGCTGGATTGGATGATGTGGTTCCTGGCGCTTGGCCAGCCCGGCATGACCTGGTTCCTGCCATTTCTGTCGAAATTGCTGGCGGCAGACCCGGCCACACTTAAGTTGCTCCGGTACGACCCCTTTGGCGGGCAGGCGCCCTTGCAGCTGCGGGCCCGTGTTTTCGCCTACCGCTACACCACCTGGCGCGAGTGGCGGGAGACCGGCGACTGGTGGGTTCGGGAGCCGCTGGGAATGCTGGTGCCGCCCATCAGGGGCGGAATCGCCTGAATGCTAGTCGGCCTCGTTGTACCGGGCAAGTGCCGATGCGAACGCGGAGATCTCCGAATCGGTCCAGGCTTTCAAGCGGTCCTTGACCACGTCTTGATGCGCTGCGGTAGAAGAGGCCAGCTGGATCCGGCCAAGCTCCGTCAACGCCAGGATCCGGCCCCTGCCCGACGTCGGATTCGCGGTGGAGCTGTCCTTGATGTCCGTTTCATGTCCCTGATAATGGACCAGTCCAAGACCGATTAGCGTGTTGACCTGTCGTGAGACGGTGGAGCGATTCAAGGTGAATGCTGCGGCGATGTCGGTGGCCCGCGTGCCGGCTGTTGTGGCGATGAATCGCAACAGCGAATGCTCAACAAAAGTCAGCGGATGATCGCTGATGCGAGAGCGCGCGTTGGAACGGCGGGAAATTTCGCGAAGCTGGCCAAAGACGGCTTCAACATCGCTGTCGCGCGGGGTGGTGTCCATGTCCTCAGCCTAGTGCCTGTTGCACGAAACAACATTCAATGTTGCATTATGCAACATTAGGCGTAGGGTTAAAGAATAATGACGACTCACAACACGCACCTTGCCACCATCGATCCCCCTGTGGATTCCCTGGAGCCTGCCCAGATCCTGACTCCTACGGAGAATCGCCCTGAACGCCCTTCGGAGAATCGCTCCGAACGCCTGCCAGCCGCGGCCTGGCGAAAGCTCGGCCTGACGATGCTGATCCCATTCTTCCTCGTTGCCATCATGGGCCTGGCCTATCTGGGTGCCTTCCATGAGCCTCAGCCGCATAACGTGCAGGTAGCGGTTGTGGGAGATACGGCAGCCACCAAGGTGTTTGCGCAGACGCTCAAGGACAAGGCAGGGGAGGCCTTGGACGTGCGGACTGTGCCGAACGAGGCCAGTGCTCGAACCTTGATTGCCCAGCGTGAACTGGCTGCTGCCTACGAACCCGGTGTTGCGAAGGCCACCTTGTTCCTCTCGAGCGCTGCCTCGGAAACCACAGCCAGCATCACCCAGAAGATTTTTCTGCCGGTGGCGTTTGAGCAGCACCTTCCGTTCCAGGTGGTTGACGTGGTGCCCGTGGGGCAGCATGACAGTACGGGTCAAGGCTTGTTCTTCATGCTCGTGGCGCTGAGTATTGGTGGCTATGCCAGCTCTGTGCCGCTGTCAGGATTTATGGGCAAGGTGCGGCTGCGTACACGCTTTGCTCTGGCCGTGCTTGCCGGGGCTGTTGTGTCCACGATTGGCGTCGTCATCGCGGGTCCCCTTTACAACGTGCTGCAGGGGCATCTGTGGGGCGTCTGGTTCTTGTCGTGGCTGTACGTATCGGCCATCGTGATGATCGGGATGGGACTGCATCCGATGCTGCGCCATTGGACCACGCCAACGCTGACGCTGCTCTTCGTCGCCCTGAACTTCACGAGTTCCGGCGGTATTTTCAGCCCTGACATGCAGCCAGGCTTGTTCGGCGGGCTTAACGCGTTCTGGAATGGTGCCGCCTGGCATCACGCGGCCCAGACTCTGGCCTATTTCCCCGGCCAAGACATTGCCTTTGACGTCCTCAAGCTCGCCCTGTGGCTGATCCCTGGAATCCTGCTGATGGTCCTCACTCATGCGTGGAGCGCACGGAAAACCCGGCTGGCAAACGAGAACGCCCGAATCCGCGAAGTTGAGGAGGCGATCGCGGCCTAAGCGGCAGCGCATCTAAGCGGCGGAGCACTCCGGGCACAGGCCGTAGATTTCCACGGTGTGCTGGACCTGGGTGAATCCATTTTCCGCGGCAATGCGGGCGGCCCAACTTTCCACGGCCGGGGCCTCAATCTCCACCGTCTTGCCACAATTGCGGCACAGGAGGTGGTGATGGTGGTTGGTGGCATTGCAACGGCGGTAGACGGCCTCGCCTTCGCCGTTGCGGAGGCTGTCCAGCAGGCCTTCATCGGCCATGGAGGCAAGGATGCGGTATGTGGTGGCCAGCGAAACCGGAGTGCCTTGTTCGTGCAGCAGACGGTGCAGTTCCTGGGTGCTGACAAAGTCATCAAGCGTGTCCATCGCGGCGCTAATGGCCACACGCTGCTTGGTGACGCGCTGCTCCTTGGCCGGGACATCGTTCATTGCGCCAACTCACTTTCTCATTGCAGATCCAGTCATCCAGCCTAGCGCACCATCGAAGGGACCACCCTTCTTGGTGTAACCATGGCCCGGGCGGGTAAGCAGGCCTAAGCTGGCAACATGTTGCTGACAAAATTTGCCCACGCCTGCGTCCGGATCGAGCAGGACGGCCGCGTGCTGGTACTCGATCCGGGCATCTTCTCGGACTCCGAGGCTGCCCTCGCGGGTGCCGACACCGTCCTCATAACTCACGAACACGCAGACCATTACGACGTCGAGGCCCTCACCAAGGCCCTTGACGGATTCCCCGGGCTTACGGTCCATGCCCCGGCCGGTGTTGCCGGCGAGCTGCGGGAGAAGGCCCCGGGCCATGCCGCCAACATTTTCGACGCTGCTGCCGGGGAACACTTCACGGCGGCCGGATTCGCCGTTCAGTGTTTTGGTGGCCAGCACGCCCTTATTCACCCGTCCATCCCGGTGGTGGCCAACCTTGGCTACCTGATCGACGACGAGCTGTACCACCCGGGAGATTCGCTCATTGTTCCCGACGGGGTCAGTGTGGGCACCCTGCTGGTGCCGGTCCATGCACCCTGGTCCAAGGTCTCCGAGGTGGTGGACTTTCTGGTTTCGGTACGCGCCCCGCACGCCTACCAAATCCACGAGGCGCTGCTGAACGACAACGGCCTGGCCTTCACTGAATCCCACATTGCCCGGATTGGGGCCTTGCACGGCGTGAAATTCCGGCACCTGAACGCAGGGCAGTCGGTGGATATTTAGCCCTGCCACACCCCGGTGGCGAAGAAATCGTCAAGGGATGCGAGGTGCGGGGTAGGGTCCAGACCTTTCCCTGCCAGCCACGCGGGGTTGTTGTAGCTGCCCACATAGCGTTCGCCGCCGTCGCACATGAGCGTGACGATGCTGCCCTTGTCACCTGCGGCCACCATCTGCGCAATCAACTGCCACACGCCCCACAGGTTGGTTCCGGTGGAGGGACCGGCGTGCAGGCCCGTCAGCTTCTCGAAGTGCATCATGGCCGCCACGGAGGCGGCGTCCGGGATTTCCAGCATGGCGTCAATGACGCCGGGGACGAAGCTGGGCTCAACCCGTGGGCGGCCAATCCCCTCGATACGCGAGGAATTGCCGGTGACGACGGATAAGTCCTGGTTCTTCCATGCCGGGTAGAACGCCGAGCCTTCCGGGTCCACCACCATCAAGCGCGAGGAATGGCCGTGATACCGGATGTAGCGTCCGATCGTGGCGGAAGTGCCGCCGGTGCCGGAGCCCACCACCACCCAGGACGGTTCCGGGAATCTCTCGTGCGCCAGCTGGTTGAAGATGGATTCGGCGATGTTGTTGTTCCCGCGCCAATCCGTGGCCCGTTCGGCATAAGTGAATTGGTCCATGTAATGCCCGTTGGTCTCGGCGGCAATACTCGCAGCGGCCGCATACACCTCATCGGCGTGGTCCACAAAGTGACAGCGGCCGCCAAACTGTTCAATCAGGGCGATCTTTTCCGGGCTTGTCCCTGCGGTCATGACGGCCACGAAATCCAGTCCTAAGAGCTGCGCAAAATACGCCTCGGACACCGCAGTGCTTCCCGAGCTGGCCTCCACGATGGTGGTCCCCTCATTGATCCACCCGTTGACAAGGCCAAAGAGGAACAGCGAGCGGGCTAGTCGATGCTTGAGGCTGCCGGTGCGGTGGCAGGATTCGTCCTTCACAAACAGGTCAACACCCCAGTGCTCCGGGAGCTCAATCTTATAGAGATGGGTGTCGGCAGAGCGGTTGTTCTCCGCTTGCAGCGTTGCAATGGCGGTGTGGGTCCAGGACCTTGAAACGGGTACGGCAGTCATACCCATCAGCGTATCGTGAGGCGGCCGCAACGCCATTGTCGTTAGAAGGCAATGACGGGGAAGTACATTTGATGGTGGACCACAAGAAATTCTCCCAAGGAGCCGTCATGTCAATCCTGATGAACGTTGCCCAACTGCAGGAGCGCATATCCGCCGGAAAGCGGACAGTGCTGCTGGACGTGCGCTGGGTGCTGGGTGATCCCCACGGCCATGACCATTACCTGACCGGACACATTCCAGGTGCCGTCTTTGTGGACATGGATGCGCAGCTGGCCTCCCATGGGCGGCCCGAAGACGGCCGGCACCCACTGCCCACAGAAGCCGATTTTTCCCAGACTGTGCGGACCTGGGGCATCAATGACGGGGACACTGTGGTGATTTACGACGACGCCGGATCCGCCGCCGCTGCCCGCGCCTGGTGGCTGCTGGGCTACTCCGGCATAGCCAACGTTTACCTACTCGACGGCGGTTTGGCTGCCTGGCGGGACGCGGGCCTTCCCCTCGCCGAAGGCAAGGAAACAGCGGAGCCAGGTGACGCCGTCGTCCGCTATGGGGCGAAGGAAACTATTGACAGCGACGGTGCCGCCGCATGGAACGGAATCCTGCTCGACGCGCGGGCGGGGGAGCGGTACCGGGGCGAGGTGGAGCCCATGGATCCGCGGGCCGGGCATATTCCGGGAGCCGTGAGCGCGCCAACGACCGAGAATCTTGCCCCGGACAAGACGTTTTTGCCGGCAGCGTGGCTTGGGGCACGGTTTGCGGCGTTGGGCGTTACGCCGGGAAGTTCCGTGGCCGTGTATTGCGGATCAGGTGTGACGGCGGCGCACCAGATTGCCGCGCTGGAGATCGCCGGATTTAGGGCGGCCCTGTATCCGGGATCATGGTCGGCATGGTCAAATCAGGCGGGGCGGCCGGTTGCTACCGGTGCTGACGGCGATAGGGTTGGGGAATGACCCAAGTTAGAGCGTATTCAGCAGCATCGGCCACGTCAGGGCTCCGTCCCGACACTGTGGAGCGCCGTGAACCCGGACCCCACGACGTTGCCATCGACATTGAGTTTTGCGGGCTGTGCCACTCAGACGTGCACACCATCCGTTCCGAATGGGGGCCGGCAAAGTACCCGCTGGTGCCCGGCCACGAGATCGTGGGCGTCGTGAGCCGCGTGGGTGATTCCGTTGAAGGCTTCACGGTAGGCCAGCGCGTAGGCGTGGGCTGCATGGTGGACTCCTGCCGCGAATGCGATTCCTGCCTCGAGGGTTTTGAACAGTACTGCGAAGCCGGAAACGTCGGCACCTACGGCTCAGTTGACCGGCGCAATGGGGACGTCATCACCCAGGGTGGCTACTCACAGGGCATCGTGGTCGATGAAAACTACGTGGTGCACATCCCCGAGGGAATGGACCCGGCCGCCGCCGCACCGTTGCTGTGCGCAGGCGTCACCACGTACTCCCCGCTGCGCTACCTCGACGTTCAGGACGGCGACGCGGTGGGCGTGATTGGCTTGGGCGGATTGGGTCACATGGGCGTCAAGATTGCCAAGGCCCTTGGGGCAACGGTGACGGTCTTCACCACCTCACCGGCCAAGGCCACCGACGCGCTGGCACTCGGGGCCGACAACGTTGTGGTGTCCAGCGATCCCGCGGCGATGGCCTCGGCCAAGGGGACACTGAACGCCATTCTGGACACGGTTGCCGCCGTTCATGACCTCAACCCCTACATGCGAACCTTGGCCCGGGATGGTGCCCTGATCCAGCTGGGGTTGCCCTCCGAGAAGATGCCGCCGGTCGATCCGGGGCTGCTGATCCGCAGGCGCCTCGCCTACGGTGGGTCCTTGATTGGTGGTATCGCCGAGACGCAGGAAATGCTTGATTTCTGTGCCGAGCACGGCATCGCCTCAGACATTGAAATGGTCAAGGCCACCGAGCTGGACGAGGCTTACGACCGCATGGTGGTTGGCGACGTCAAATACCGCTTTGTGCTCGACGTGGCAACCATCTAACTCTTTAGGAGCATTTCTTGAGCACTCTATTCAGCAAGATCATTGCCGGTGAGATCCCCGGGCGTTTCATTTGGAAGGACGAGGATTGTGTTTCCTTCCTGACCATTGGGCCCATCACCGATGGCCACGTCCTGGTGGTTCCGCGCCAGGAAGTGGACAAGTGGACCGACGCCTCACCTGATCTCATGGCCAAGCTTATGAGCGTTTCGCAGAGCATCGGGCAGGCCCAGCTGGCTGCCTTTGGCGCTCCCCGCTCCGGTGTGATCGTGGCGGGCTTTGAAGTTGAGCACCTGCACATTCATGTGTTCCCGGCCTATGGGCTGGAGAACTTCAGCTTTGCCGCCGTGGACAACAACCCCGATCCGGCTGTCTTGGACGCCAATGCCGAAAAATTGCGGCTCGCCTTGCGTGAGGCCGGACACGGAGAGTTCGTCCCCGAGGCGTAATTCCGGGCTCCCTCTCCTTCCCTGTCCTCCCCGGATCTGTGTGGCAGTTGTTGGACGAAGATGGCCCTTTTTCGCGGGTTTTCGTCTAACAACTGCCACACAGAATTCTTGGCTAGGGGGTGACTCCGGCAGGGACGAATGCCCTCCGGAAAATGGCACGCGCCCTTGACGCAGCGTCCGCGCGTTCGCCATCTGGTGTCTTGGCCAGCACCATCGCCAGCATCGAAATGGCCAGCATGACATCGGCGTCTTCCACGTGATCGGCGATGCGCCCCTGTTCCTGATCGCGGGCCAGCAGCGCTGCCGCGACGGCCGTCATCCGCGTGGCCAGATGTTCGGCACGCTCATCGCGCTCGGAAATAATCATGTCAATCAGAGCCGTCGATGCGATGACCTGTTGGGCCACGCTGTCAAAAAGATCAACGAGCGTAGATTCCGGGTCGTCACGCAGTTCTTCCAGAGCCGTGATGTTGTCATCAAAAACCGCCACCGCCAAGGCGATCCTGTCCGGGAAGTGGCGGTACAGGCTGCCCTGGCCCACCCCCGCCAGCTTGGCCACCGAACTCAGTGGCGCGTTGAATCCTGACTCGGCAAAAACGTCGCGGGCAGCGGCGATGAGGGCCGCCCTATTGGCGGGTCCAGCACTGGGTCCAAGGTTTACTTTCGCTTTCGTTGACACAGGGCTAGTCTATAACCGGACAAGGTTGTCCGGTAGTCTTGAAGAAGCCAAGGACTCACCTTGAATGGCGGGACCGCGAAGTTGAGCTAGTGGTCATGGACGCTTCTCTCCATGCAGGCCTCCGAATGCCACACCAGTCAGCGCAACATCCACCTATGAAACGGAGAACACTCTTCCATGAGTAACAACCCCAATAACCTCAGCGGCGAGTCAACTATCAGCACCTGGCTGGCAGATCTCGCTGGTGGACCCGTACTTCGGGCACTGTTAGCGCAGAGTGGCCAGGATGGCGAGTCGCTGCGCCCCGTGTCTAAGATGGCGCTGAACCGCCTCGTGCAGGTCAGCCAGGGTGCGTTCACCCAAGACATGGTGGATTCGCTCGTGCAGCGCGTTGAAGCCGGAGACATCCCCGCCGAGACCGCAGCTCAGGCTCCCGCTGCTCCCGTAGAGGCAACCGGACCCGAGACTCCGCCCTGGGTTGAGAAGGTCACCACGGGCCGCTTCTCGGGCAAGACCATCATCATCACGGGTGCCGGTTCAGGCATTGGCCGGGCTACGGCTTCTCGTGTTGCCCGCGAGGGTGGCCGGGTGATCGCCGTGGATATCTCCACAGAACGCCTGACCGAGTTTGCCGCGTCATTGCCCGACGCCGAGATCGTCATGGTTTCCGGTGATATTACCGACGACGCCGCCGTAGCGGCCATCGTTGAGGCCGCCGGTGAGCGTATTGACGGGCTGGCGAACATTGCCGGAATCATGGACAACATGACACCCATACACGAGGTCTCCGACGATGTATGGAATCGTGTGTTCAACATCAACGTCAATGGCACCATGAAGCTCATGCGCGCCGTGGTCCCCGCCATGCTCGCCCAGGCGCAGGGTTCAATTGTCAACGTGGCATCTGAAGCTGCGTTGCGCGGTTCCGCCGCCGGTGCCGCCTACACGGCGTCGAAGCACGCCGTAGCAGGCCTGACCAAGAGCAGCGCATTCATGTATGGCCCCAGCGGCATCCGCGTCAACGCCGTCGCGCCAGGCCCGGTCATCACCAACATCGAAGCCAAATTCGATTCCGAACTGGGTGCCAGCCGCGTCCGCCGCGCCATGGCAGTTCTACCGGATCCTGTTGAAGGAGACGCGCTCGCAGCTTCCATCACGTTCCTCCTCAGCGACGACGGCGTCAACGTCAACGGCGTCATCCTCCCGTCCGACGGCGGCTGGTCTGCAGCCTAATCCCTCCAGCTTCTGTGTACGGTTACGTAGAAATAGTGCGCCGCTTTCGAAGTGGCGCACTAGTCGCCATTAACGGGACACAGAATTAACGCTGCGCAGGCGCCAAGGTCCGTGAGTTAGCATTCTCCTCATGGGTACGTGTGGATACAAAATTGAGGCTGACGGGGGTGGCAGTTCCATGAGATGTGCCATGAAGGAACGGTTTCGGTGAACGGGCAGGATCCACGCGAGCCTGTTCCGCGCTCGCAGTCTGGCCGGACACCCCAGTGGTTGCATGACGAAGAGGTCCAGCGGTTGGTCGGCGCCATGCAGGGTGAAAGTGGCGCGGCGAAAAGACGGCGATCCTTGTTCGGCGGCAGCCGTTCGGCCAAGGCAAGCGTGAAGCGACGTTCTTTTGTCGCGCCGCTGGTGACGGTGTGTACGGTTCTGACGCTTGTCGGGGCTGGTGTCTGGTACGTGACGCCCGATCTCGGTGACAAGATTTCAACAGCAATTGTTGGCGAGCAGTTCCACGAGCCAACGTCAGGCAGCATTCTCAATGATGGGAGCCAATGGTCCGAGGGTTACCCGTCTCGGGGCATCGAAGCAGAAAAGTACCCTCTGGGACAACCTGCACTGCCTGCCCGGAGCAGCGACAGCTACAGCTTCATTGATGACGAGGGAGCTTTTGTTGCTTACGATCCCTGCCGCCCCATACACTATGTGACGCGGACCGACAATGCGCCGCAGGGCGGCCAACAGCTAATTACCGATGCTGTGGCTGCCGCGTCGAAGGCAACCGGTCTGGTGTTTATTGACGATGGTGCGACCACCGAGGGCTTCAACGAAGAACGCGCTGTGTACCAGCCGGACCGCTATGGGGATCAGTGGGCTCCCGTGCTCATTGTCTGGGAAACCCCGCAAGAAGAACCCCAATTTGCCATCAATGAGGCGCCCGGCGTGGAAAATCTGGCTGGTTTGGGCGGCAGTCAGCCGATCGTCGGTGAGGCGGGCAGCCGAGTGTTCGTCACCGGCACGGTTCAGCTCAACGCGCTCGCCTTCGACAATCTCCTTACGGCACCCAACGGCGCTGCAATCGCCGGTGGGATCGTGCAACATGAACTGGGGCATGTCCTTGGGCTGGGCCACGTGCAGGACCCAACTCAATTGATGTTTGAACACGGACAGAACGATGTCACCACGTACGCGGACGGCGACCTCACCGGGCTCGCGAAGCTCGGTGCCGGGAAGTGTTACGCCAACCATTGATGGAGCGTTTGGCGAAAACGCCCCAGAAGTGATGGAGGGTTTGGCATGGTGTGGGGAAGGGGCTAGGACATCGCCTTCGCCAACGCCACACGAATGCGCTTTTCCGAGACGGAGTACGCCGTCCCCAGCTCCACGGCAAACAAGCTGACGCGCAGTTCCTCGATCATCCACCGCACATGCTCGAGCCCCGCTGTGGACCGTTGCCCGGGTAGCAAAGCCGCCACGGCGTCGTCGTACTCGTCTTCCAGACGCTGCACGGCGGCCATGGACTGGCCGTCACGATTCACATTGGACGGCAGCTTTTCCAGACGCTTCTCAATGGCCGTCAGATAACGAGGCAGCTGGCTGAGCTGGGCAAAGCCGGTCTTGGCTACGAAACCCGGATAGACCAGCAGCTCCAGCTGTTGCTTGATGTCGTTAAGCGCACTGATCAGAGGCAGGCTGGTGGTTGCCCGCAACTGCTTCTGGATGCGCATGTTCGAGGCCAAGACCCGCTCGACGACGGCTGTCACCGAGAACACCGTGTCAATCAGTTCCGCCCTGACCATTTCGTAGACGGCGTCGAAGTCCTTTTCAGCCCAAGGCAATGCGGCCGGGGTGAGTTTGTCGATCGTGGCCAGGGTGCAATCGGCGATCAGCTCCGTGACGCTACCGTGCGGGTTCTGGCTGAACGTGAGCTTCTCGGTGTTGCTCAGATGATCCAGAACGTAGCGATCCGGCGACGGCACGCGCAATGCCAAAAGTCGGATGACGCCACCGCGCATGGCAGCCTCCTGCACATCTTGGCGCTGGTAAACGCGGACACCGGCTACAGTTCCCTCGTCAA
>JBKKBD010000062.1:0-7065 GCA_046714315.1 Specibacter sp. | reverse complement strand
CGGTGAAGTAGTCACCGCGACCGCTACCTACGCGATCACCCAAGCAGATATCGATGCCGGTCACGTAGCTAACACCGCCACCACCACAGGCACCCCGCCTACCGGTGACCCCGTCACCCCGCCCCCGAGTTCGGTGACTGTGACACTCCACGCGAATCCGGTGAAGCCCCCGTTGGCAATAACTGGTGGTGGACTTGTTCTACTGCCGCTAGGGCTGTCTGTGCTGGTAGGCGGTCTGGTTCTCTTGGTCACCACCCGCCGTCGACGGTCACAGTCCTAGGATCTAGGCCTGCACATTGGGTTCGCTGGCTTCTAACCCGGGCCAGCGAACCCCGCCCCTCCCCTCATCTCAGATTTAGGAATTGAATCACTTATGTACAAAAAGATCAGCGCTGCCTTGGTCATTATTGGCCTCGCCGGCGTCCTTAGCGCCTGCAGCGGCGGAGATGCAACGTCCCCCACAGCTGACGCGACCGCAGCGAAAACCGTCACCACGGCCAAGGCTGCAAACGGCAAGGAAGTTGCCTCCAATCCAGGAAAGGGCATCATCTCAGCTACCAAGATGAACTCGTGCGGCACTGTTGCGGGCCCGGTCACCGCGGCTGGCACTGTCACACCGCCTGCGAATGCTCCCGGAAAGGTGGTGGTTTCAGTGAGCTGGGTCAATACAAAGACCTCCGCTGTCATTGCCAAGGGTGAGCAGACCTTCGATGCCCCAGAAGCAGACAAGCCGATCGATTGGTCAATCGAGGCAACCTTGCCCAAGGACATCAAAGACGTCGAGTGCGTTTTGGGAGCCACTGTTCTCTCCTAGCTAGACCCAACAGCTGAGCCCCTGACAAGAAATTGTCAGGGGCTCAGCTGCTTAAGGCCCATGTTCTAGCTCGGATTTCGTATGGTAGTCGAGTTGCTGGCGTGGCGGGTCCTGGGGGTTCGACTCGGCAGCGGCAGTGGCAGTGGCAGCCATTTTCGGTGCTGCCGCTGCAGGTGGGCGGGTTCTTCCGGCAAGCTCCGCCTGAAACTCTGTGGCCGCCTTTTCGGCATCAGGCCACAACACTAAACTGCCCGTCACTCACATAGCCATCAACAAAAAGCTTGTAGCCGTGAGGAACCCGACTGTTGCCGGCTACTGCTCCGGGTCATAAAAATGAAGTCGTGGATGGTTCGATATTTAGGTCGTGATGATGTCCGCCCGTTCCCGGCGACAACATAGAAGACCACTGTGAGACTTGTTCTAGCTGGTCTGGGACTGGCTGGCAGGATGGATACTGGCCGTTCCACCTCGTAGATGTGACGCTTGGTACAACTGACCCTCAGGGAGTCATTTCATTGACTTGTCCGTCCACGACGGTGGTCGACCGGCACCCGTCCGGCCCACCTCGGTAGCTTGATTAGAACATTGTCCACCTTCACGGGCGTGACCCCTCACAGTTCTGTTCCGACGTGATTCCTACCCGGACTGGTACCGGCCGTTAACGGCCACCAACCAAGTCCATCACAAGAGGAAAAACACGGTGACCGCCATGTCTATCGTCTCTCGTTGGCACCCATTTGTCGTAGGTGTCAACACTCACGCACGCAACCATGTCTATGCCATCCTTGATGCCACCAATGGTGCATTACTGGATACGCAGCCTTTCCCGACTACCGCGGCCGGCATCAACAGGGCCATCAAGTGGGTGGCCCGCCGCGCCCACGCCGACGCCGACACCCTCTGGGTCATTGAGGGAGCCGCGTCCTACGGAGCGATCCTCGCAGGCACCGTATCTGCCCATGGATTTCCCGTCACCAAAGCGCCACGCATGGACGCCAAGAAGAACCGCGGCGTCGGCAAATCCGATGCCTTAGACGCTCACCGAATGGCGACGGCAGTGCTGCCGTTACAGGTTGATCAGCTACGTCGTCCCCGCCTAAATGAGAGGATCCGTCAGGGTTTGAGTATCCTGGTTACCGCCCGGGAATCCATGAGTAAAGGCCGTACCCGTTCGATCAATGCCTTGAACGCTTTGGTTCGCAGCAACGCCGTCAGAATCGATGCTCGCAGGAAGCTCACCCCGGGCCAGATCGAGGAAGTCTCCAGATGGCGTGAACGAGTGGAAGAACTCGCGTCAAGTATCGCCCGCTCCGAGGCGGTCCGCCTCGCCAGGCACATACTGGACCTTGGTGAGCAGTTGAAGTCCAACGAGCAGAAGTTGGACGAGCTGGTCAAGGTCAGCGAGGCGGCACCGTTGCTCGATGAGAAGGGCTTCCAAGCGGTGACGGCGGCGAAATGCTTGGTGGCATGGTCGCACGAGGGGATGGGTATGTAGCGAGGCTGCCTTCGCCTGTCTGGCCGGAGTAAATCCCATCCCTGCATCGTCGGGGAACACGGCGCGGCATCGACTTAACCGAGGTGGCGACAGAAGACTCAACAGCTCCTTGCACATGGCTGCGATCACCAGGATGACCTATGAATCTGAAACCTGCGACTACGTCGAGAAACGTCGCGCGGAGGGCAAAACAGACAAAGAGATCCGGCGCTGCGTCAAACGCTATCTGGCCCGTCGTGTGTTCAGGATCTTGGCTGCTGAAGCCCGGAAGAAAAAAGGGACAGGAACCAGCTTGACAGACATAGAAGAGTCACCGAACGCATCTCGTTAACGCTCCAGTGCCTGAGCCCAATGGAATATCGGGCTCAGGAACTGGCTGCGTAGACACTTACTTACCGAGTTCAACTTTCGGAGCCCAGTTCAGTCCGGGGCCATTCCTACAACCAATATCCCCGTGTTTACGGTCTTTTTTGGGCCCCTATCGGAATCGAGCTGATGGCCCCCGCTGTCGGCTCTACCGTCAATTTCGTATTGCCAATGGCCTTTGCCAGTGAGCCGCGCTCATAACATTGGATGGTACTGAAGAGTCGGCACTTGTCACTCAATTTAATGGGCATTTAATGAGTCGGTGTTATCTCGCAGGACATCGGTGACAGTTCTGCCTCCACTCCTGTCGCCTGCCGCGGGCCGACTCTAACCGCCCCAACCTTGAGGGACACGTCATGTTTGCCTGGGAGTTCCGCACACCAGCCGCCCGCGCAAACCTACCCGTCAGGCAGGAACAACCACTCGGGGTAAGCTTAGCCTTACTTTACCTAATCACCTCGCTGTCTTGGGATCGCGCTCGAACCGAGCAAAGGATCGGCACATGCCTCTGGCCGAAATGCAAAAGAACAACCCCCTTTTTGCTGAGCCGTTCCACTTCACGACGCATTTTTTCGTCACCAACGGGGCAGCCAGCTGGACGGACCACTCCCATCACGAACACGAACTACTATGGGCTGAACGTGGCTCGGTCCAAGTGCGCGTGCAGTCACGTGTCTGGCGCTTATCCCCGGGTCTCGCCCTGTGGATACCGTCGGGGACTATCCACCAAGTAGCCTCAGATGCGACCGTCGCTCTCGGTGCGACCCACATCGATCCGCATTCCTGCAGTCGCATCTGGGACGCGCCGATCCTCATGAGCGTCACACCTGCACTGCGCGAACTGTTGATCCACGAAAACCGGACCGATATGCCCGACGAGTACCGCGCTAGAGCACAACGAGTCTGCCTCGACTTGTTGACGCCAGCCTCCAGCCGCCGCACTGAGGTGCCATTCCCTACCGACCCTAGGGTGCTGCGACTTGTCAACGAGGTGCTTGCGCATCCTCGAGACTCACGTTCCCTCGAACATTGGGCCATGGCGCTCAATGTGAGTCCCCGAACCATCACTCGAATCTTCTCGGCCGAGACGCAGATGAGTTTCGTGCAATGGCGCATCGCAGTGCGCATGCAGGAAGCCGTCGCGCAGCTCATGAACGGGCGGGCAGTGCAGCAGGTCAGCAGACATCTTGGGTACACCTCCGTGTCCACGTTCGTTGCAACCTTCCGTCGCATCGTTGGTGTCACCCCGGGCGCGGTGGCAGCAAACAACCAACCCTCCTCCATGAGCCTGTCCCGATAGAACCATTATCTGACCTCCTATCGACGGGCCCAGCGGATAGCGTGAATGTGATGATTCATGGCTGTGCAGAACGCACTGAAATGCCACGATTTAGTCAGTCATCCGCGCCTCAGCGCGCACCAACCAGAGGAAGATTTTTTAATGAGCAACAAACCGCGCCTTGCCCACCGCTCGGCGAATATTAAACTCGCGATCGCGGGCCTTCTCGCCTTGGGGCTGACTCTCACCGGTTGCGGCGCCACAGCGGAGCAGTCGCCTGCAGCACCCACATCGTCCGCGCAAACCTCCAAGTTTTCCGTTGAAGACGATGCCTACCCCACGACAATCAAGCACGCGTTCGGAGAGGCTGTCATCGAGGCAGAGCCTCAGCGCGTACTCACCATCGGCATTTCATCAGAAGACACGGTCGTCGCACTTGGCATTGTGCCGGTCGCCGTTCCCGATGAAACGTGGGCAGGGGATGCGGATGGCTACCTGCCTTGGTTCCGAGAAGCCGTTGCGGAGCTCGGATCCAAAATGCCCGTAACACTCAATTCCTCCGATACCGGCGAGCTCGATTACGAGCAGATCCTCGACCTCGCACCTGACATAATCCTGGCACCCTACTCGGATATCAACGACGCCGCATACAAGCGGCTCGAGTCGATCGCCACTACGGTTGCCTACGCCGACGAGCCGTTCGGTATCACCTCGTGGCAGGAGCAGGCCAGGATCGTCGGCCAGGCGCTGGGCCGCCCGGCCGCCACAGAGTCCCTCATCAAGGGAGCGGAGACCAAGCTGGCGGACGCTGCGGCTGAACATCCAGAGTTCAAGGGCACGACCTTTGCTTACGGGATGGCGCTCAACGAGGGAAGTACAGAGCTCGGTTTTTACGACAAGAAGGACGGGCGGGTCACGTTCACGGAGCAGTTGGGGCTGACGATGGATCCCAAGGTCGCCGAAGTCAGCGCCAACCGACCCAAGGACCTTTGGTATGGGGCCGTCAGTCTCGAGAAGCTCGATACCGTGACACCCGATATTTTCATTGCCTGGGGCGATGATCAGGCCACCGTTGACCGGAGCCTGGCCAACCCGCTGCTAGCTCAGTGGGCTCCGCTGAAGACCGGTGGCGACATCTGGATCACTGACAAAGAACTGGCCCGTGCCACCACCAGCGTGAGCATCATCAGCATGGGCTGGGCACTGGATCGATACGTGCCGCTGCTAGCCGACGCCATCGCGAACACGAAGTAGATTCCACGCCAGGAACGGGGCCTTGTTCAGATCTGAACAGGGCCCCGTCAGTGCACCGCGGTTCAGTGCACCGCGTCGGGCTGGTGTTCCTCGTGCCGGAAGTGACCAAGACGCTCATCGGGGATGGGCTCTTGGTCTAGTTAGATTCAACGAACAATTGCAGCGACCGCTCCTTCCGAAAGCTCGTGCCAAGTGCCCGCTGGAAGTCTGTGCGGAAGATGCCAGCAATGGAGAGCCCCCTGGCAGGTAGAGGCAATCGGCCAGGCTCCTCGGCCCAACTGTGCAGGTGCCCTCCCATCACAGTCCCCGCTGCCGCCCCGTGTTCTTGTAGGGAACCACCAGCGGGCCGCCTGTGATCGGGTCGGCGATGACCACAGAGTCGATACCGAACACCTTGGCCACCGTTTCCACCGTGACCACTTCTTCGGGCGGCCCTTCGGCAACAACCTTCCCGTCCTTCATTGCGATCAGATGCGTCGCGTACCGTGCAGCATGGTTGAGGTCATGGAGCACCGCCACCAGGGTGTGCCCGTCGGCATGCAGGTCGCTGAAGAGTTCCATGAGTTCGATTTGGTGGGCAATGTCCAGGAACGTGGTGGGCTCGTCTAAGAGCAGCAGCGGGGTTTGCTGGGCCAGCACCATGGCCACCCAAACCCGCTGCCGCTGCCCACCGGAAAGCTCATCGACCAGGCGGGAGGAGAGCTCGGTCAGGTGGGTGGCGGCGAGCGCGTTGGCAACGGCCAGCTCGTCCGCGTGGGACGACTGTTGCAACAGTTTTTGGTGTGGATAGCGGCCGCGCCCCACCAGGTCGACGACCGTGATGCCGTCGGGTGAGATTGAGGACTGCGGCAGCAGGCCGATCCGGCGGGCCACCTCCTTCGCGTGGTACTTCGAAATCTCCTTGCCATCGAGCATCACGGATCCCTGGCTCGGGGCCAAAAGGCGCGAGAGTGCACGCAGCAGAGTCGATTTTCCGCACGCGTTGGGGCCGATGATGACGGTGAAGGACCCGGGCGGAATGTTGACGCTCAGGTCAGCGGAGATAGTTCGTTTGTCGTAGCCAATGGTGACCTTGTCGGCGCGGAGTTCTGTCGAATCGACGGCGGCCGGCCGGATCGCGGTAAGAGGGTTCACGAAGGTGCTTTCTGCAAGGGTGGGGTGGGGCTATTTTCTGCGGCGGTATTCGCGCACCAGAAGCCAGATCAGGTACGTTCCGCCAATGGAGACGGTGATGATGCCCACGGGCAGTTGGATGGAGTTCGCTACCACGTCCGCCGCGGTGAGCAATAGTGCGCCCACCAGGGCCGCCGGAATCATGCCAATCCCTGCGGCGCCGGTGAGCCTGCGGGCAATCTGCGGGGCGGCGAGCGCAATGAAGGAGATGGGCCCGGCTGCCGCGGTCACCAGTGCGGTCAGGGCAACACCCACCACCACCACGCCAAGCCGGAGCCGTTCGGTGCGCAGGCCTAGGGCCTTGGCGGCGTCGTCGCCCATTTCCAGTTGCCGCATCCCGGGCCCTAGGGCCAGCGCCATGGGCACCAGCAGTACCAGGATGGTGATCATGGGCCAGAACTGGTCAAAGCCCAGCCCATTCAGCGACCCGGAACCCCAGGCAGCTGCGGACATGGCGTCCTCCAGCTTGGCCTGCAGCATCAGGTAGGAGTTGATGGAACCGAGCACGGCGCTGACGCCGATGCCCATGATGATGAGCCGGAACCCTTCCACACCGCGGCGGTAGGCCAGCAGGTAGACCAGTGCCGCCGTTACGATCCCGCCGATGAGCGAGCCCGCGGCGACCATGTAGTAGCCGGTGCTGCCTGCCACGAGCATGACCAGCAGCGCACCGGTGTAGGAGCC
>JBKKBD010000061.1:0-8114 GCA_046714315.1 Specibacter sp. | reverse complement strand
AGCCTTGCTGTCCAGCGTCGACATCACCTGAGTGATCTGGTCGATGGCCTGCCCCAACTTGGAGACCAAATCAGCCATGTCTGCCGGGTCGTTACCAATCATTCCACCTGCCATGATGCACATCCTTAGATTAGAGATCTTGTAGCGGCGTTGCCGCTCCGGGGTCACCCTGACCGGGAAGTTCCGGCTGAGCGATTACTAAGAATCTATCCCGCCCCGGCAAGTCCCGTCGATGGGGTGAGCTACCCATGCAGGACTGCCCATGTCACCGGGACCATGATCGATGCCACTTGAGGCAACGTGGATCATTGACAGGCCATGGGGGCCGTGCAATATTGACGGCAGGGGCCCGGTACCCGTTTAAGCCAAGGATTGCCGGCCCAAGAGGAGGCGCGGTCATGAAATCGGCACTGTGGGAAATTGAGGCTTTTGACTATCACGCGGCAGGGGAGCCGTTTCGGATAGTTCCTGCCCTGCCCTTCCCCATCGAGGGATCCACCGTACTGGAACGTCGTGAGTATGCCATGACGGGCGACGCCAATAAGATCCGCAAGCTGTTGGTCAACGAGCCTCGTGGCCACGCAGATATGTATGGCGGGTTCGTCGTGCCGCCCAATGATTCCGGCGCCCATTTTGGGGCACTCTTCTGGCATCGTGACGGATTTTCCACGGTCTGCGGACACGGCACCATGGCGCTGGGCACCTGGGCGGTCCGCAGCGGTCTGGTTCGTGCCCCGGACGACGGCGAAACTGACGTGGTGATTGACATTCCTTCGGGTCGTGTTACGGCGCGGGTCATGATGGCGGAGGGTAAGGTCGCCGAGGTTGCCTTCCATAATGTGCCCTCCTATGTGGTGGCCAGAGACATTGAGGTCAAGACGGCGGACTTTGGCCAGCTGCGTGTTGACCTGGCCTGGAGTGGCGCGCTGTACGCCTCGCTCCCCGCCGCGGCCGCGGGACTGGAGGTCACGCCGTCGAACCTGGCAAAAGTGGTTGCGGCTGGGCAGCAGGTGGCCTCGGGCCTGGCTAACGAGCAAGCAGTGCACCACGTCTCGGATTCGCGGTTATCGGGCATATTCGGGACGATTCTTTATGAGCCGGTGGCTCATTCCGGGCCTGGGCTGGCCCAACGCAATGTGAGCGTCTTTGCCGATGGGCAGGTGGACAGATCGCCCAGTGGTTCCGGTAGTGCCGCCCGTGTTGCCCTGCTTAGTGATTCCGGTGAGCTGGCAGACGGTGAGGTGCTGGAGCACTATTCCATGATAGATTCACGCTTTGCGGCCCGTGTGGTTGACCAAGTCAACGGCCCAGGCGGCGGGCTAGTCGTGGAGGTCAGCGGCCGCGCTTTCCCCGTGGGGGAGGGGAAATTCACGTTGGATGCCGATGATGAATTGGGGCTGGGGTTCGTGCTCCGGTGAAGTGCACGCTGAATACCTGGCGGTGCTGAGATGAAAGGCAGTACTGACATGGAACGCAGCACCGAGTCGCACGGCGACCGGGCACGTAGGAATTTTTCCATTGGCAACGTCCTAAGAATGGGCAGTTCACCATTCCCGGCGTGGGTGTCATTCGTCATGGCACTTTTTGTGACCGTGTCAGCATTTGACGATGTGCGGTTGTTCATCATGACGGGTCCAACGGGCGACCATCCGTGGTGGGTGCTTGCCGGAACGGTTGCCTACTGGACGTTGTGGATGGCGTTGGCTTTTTTGCCCAAACTGGCGCCGTATGCCTTTGTGCTGTTGCTGGTGACCATGTATCCACAGGTAACACCGGGCGGGGCCATGTTGCTGGCCTTCGGTGCGCTCGCAGTTGCCGCCTACCGGGTGTCGGCGCGTGGACTCGTTGTCATGGTGGGGTCGTTTCTGGTGTGGCAGATGGCATGGACGTCAGGAGTCTCCACCCTGGGAACATCGGGCCTGTGGGGACTTTTCCCGGCTACCTTGATGCTTGTGATGCCCGGGTTGGCTGTGAAATTTCAGCGCGAGCGTTCCCTGCAAACTGAGCGTGTACAGATGGCGGCCGAAGAGACGGCGGCAAAAGTAGCCCTGAAGCAGCGCACGGAGCTGGCTAGGGAACTGCACGACGTAGTCACGCATGGGCTGACCATGATTGCCGTCCAAGCCAACTTGGGCACACTCTCCAAGGAAGACGGGGGACAGCACCGGGCGTTGGCGGAAATTGGCCAGATGGCTCGCAACTCCCTCGATGATCTGCGCCGGCTCTTGCAGACCATGCGAGCCGACGATCCACCCACCGTGGCTTTACTGGAGGCGAAGGTCGCGCCCAGCTCGGCAACCATTGACCTTGCCCAGAGTGTTGCAGATGCTCAGAAAAGGCTCAGTGGCCTGGGATTTCCCACGGTTGTTACGACGTCCGGGGATCTGGACCACACACCTAATGGACTCCGCTCAACGGTCGTGAGAATCCTGCAGGAGTGCGCCACCAACGTTGCAAAGCATTCGGGATCTGGCACAGATTGCGAGATTGTCCTTGACGTCCACGAAGACCGCCTGGAGCTCAGCATCCGGAACCGGATGACCTCGGGTAAGCCCCGGTTACCGGTTTCTGGTACTGGCCTGGTGGGGTTGAGGGAGCGGGCATCCCGCCTCGGTGGAAGCCTTGAAGCGGGGCAGTCTCGCGGCTCGTGGACGGTTCGAGCGACGCTGCCCTTCACGGGACGCCAAACGCTCCACTGAGCCAGTGGGCACAGATGGGCCTTGAGTCGGCTCTGTTTACGCCCGGAGCCATGGCTGTCCATGTGGACAATTTATTGGATTCTGGCCTCCAAACCCCTGTCCAATTGGCTAGAATCTCGCTGATTTGTTGCTGTTGGAGCGCTCTTGTCCGTAGCGTCAAGAGGGCGCGGTAGAAGTACTCGGTACTCAATGCCAAGGACCTGCCGAGCCAGTTCAAAGGGGAGAACGATGAAGACTTTACGTGTATCTTGCACTGGTTCCAGAACGCAGCAGGGGCAGTCGAAGACCCCCGGCATCTGGCCAACTGGCATCATTTTTGTATCCGGAGTCTGAATCCGGGTACGTAGACTGTCAACATGAGTGTTAGCGCTGAGGTAGCCGAGGTTGTTACCACGTCCGAACCAATAGACGTGATCATTGTTGACGATGAAAAATTCGTGCGCGGGGCGTTGCGGACATATTTGTCCCAGGCTGCAGACTTGGTGGTGGTGGGCGAAGGCGAGAACGGCGCTGACGCTGTCCGCCTCGCGCACGAGTACCACCCGGATGTCATGCTGATAGACATTCAGATGCCCGTTATGGACGGTATTGCCGCCATTCGAAAAATCGTGGCGCAGATTCCCGAGGTTCGAATTCTTGTGGTCACCGGACATATTTCCGATACCTACCTCAAGGCGGCCTTGATTGCCGGCGCCAGTGGTTACGTCGTTAAGGATGCCGAGCCTGGGCGAATCGTTGCAGCGGTCCGGGAAGTTCATGCAGGGGACTGCCCGATTGATCCTGCCGTCACGCACCTCCTCGTTGCCGATGTCCGCAAGAGCCTGCCTGCCGGTCGGCCTCGTCCCGATATAGACCTCTCTGAGCGTGAAAATGATGTTCTCCGGCTCCTATGCGAGGGGCGCAGCAATAGTGAAATCGCGGCCGCGCTCTTCCTCTCCGAGTCCACCGTCAAATACCATCTTGTCCGTTTGGGCAGGAAATTTGATGCCCGGGACCGTCTGCAATTGGTTATCACAGCGCTTCGCACGGGAGTTGTTGCCTAGGAGATTAACGAAAAGACTGTCCAAAAGGACAGGGGGTCAGGGGTGTTCTGGCTGTATACCTAGCGTCGCGTGAGTCTTATGCTGGGGAACATCCACGCAACGGCGGGTTGGCCCGCCCCGTTGAAAGGCACCTGTCATGAAATCTCCCTTCATCTCCGCGGGCGTTACGGCAGTTCTCGCTGCAGGTCTTATTCTGTCTCCGGGCCTCTCTCCGGCGTCCGCCAGTGCAACCGATGGAGCCACCTCAAGTTCTCCGAGTATTTCGGAGGCCGTGGGCAACGACTCCGTGGCGACAACCTATGGCGTTTGGCATCTGCCGTGCAGTTTCGCCGGCTTTCGCTGGTGCTGAGCCAACGATAGAGTCCGGGCTCGGTTGCCAGTTCGCATGAGCCAGCTTGTTTTTAGGCGTTCTGTATTGGTGATCGAATGATCGCCATGAAGGTTGGGGGGACGCCCGAAACTAGCGCTGCGCACGGCCACAATGAGGCGGCCATTGCAGTAGCGGGCAGAAAGTTCGGCGGGCCCTCTCCTTCGTTTGTCTTACGACCCTCGAAGGAGAGGGCCTTTTTTGCGTCGTACGGCGGGCGGTTAGTGCTCGGCCAGTGGCCTGCGGGCAAGCCACGCAGCCACAATAGCGCCTGAAATGTTGTGCCAAACGGAGAACACGGCAGAGGGCAGCGCGGCAAGAGGCGAGAAGTGTGCGGTGGCCAAGGCCGCGGCCAATCCCGAGTTCTGCATGCCAACCTCAAAGGCCAGTGCTCGGCGGGCCTTGGCATCGAGCCTGCCCAGTTTGCCGGCCAGGTAACCAAGACCCAGCCCGAAACCGTTGTGCAGGATGACGGCAAGGAACACGATGCCACCGGCTGCCACAATCTTGGACGCGGAGCCGGCCACCACAATGGCCACGATGAAGGAAATGACCGCGGCGGAAATCCAGGGCAGCACCGGGAGCGCAAAATCCACAAGGCGGTTGAGGAACAGCCGCGCCAGCAGCCCAGCGATGACTGGTACGAGGACGGTCTTGAGGATGTCGGCCATCATGGCGCCGGCATCGACATTGAGCAAGGAACCGGCAAGGAAGAGCGTCAGGGCCGGCATGACGATGGGCGCGATGAGCGTGGAGACGGTAGCAACGGCAACGGACAAGGCCACATCGCCCTTGGCGAGGAAGGCCATCACGTTCGAGGCTGTGCCGCTGGGCGCACAGCCAACCAAAATGACGCCGGCGGCCAGTTCTGGGCTGAGATGTAGTCCCATGGCGATGACCCAGCCCGCCCCGGGCATGATGACGTAGTGGGCGCACAAGCCAAGGGCCACGGCCCATGGGCGCTTTGCCACGGCCGCAAAGTCAGGCAGCGTCAGCGTGAGTCCCATGCAGAACATGATGATGCCCAGCAGATACGGCACGGATGGAGCCATGGGCTTGAACGCATCCGGCAGCAAAAAACCGAGGACGCCGGCGACAATCACCAATAGCGGGAAAACTGTGACGGCGATCAGGGCGGTCCGGTCTGCCGTGGCGGGTTCTGAGGTCTTTGGTGTTGTGATAGTTGACTGAGGCACCTGTCAATCTTGCACCTGACCGGCCACATGAGGGAATCAGTCCACTATGTGCAACAGGCTAGAACCCCTGAGCCTTGCGATATCGCTGCATCTGCTGGTGCCGACGAACAAGACTGTCACGGCGTGGTGTCTGCTCCGATGAAGCTTCCTCGGCCGTTAGATCGATGTGGTTTTCGCCGAACTGCCACAGCAGCAGGTCATCGAGCAGCCGGTCGGGGCCAGGGGAGTACCTATGGTCCAGCGCCTTACGGACGTTGGAGATGATTTCGGGTTGCAGCAAAGCAGCCAGATCCATCGTTTTACCCAGCCCGTGCGCGGCGACCAACTCGGCAGCCCAGCCCCAGTCGTCGTCGGCCTTCCTGTCAACGTGCGGCAGCAGTGTCTGCCAGACGGCCTTGATCCGGTTGGGCGTCAGGGAAACCTTGCCCTCGCCGTCGGCGTCCCAATAGCTTGTGACCGTTTCATACCTGCCGTGGAGCTCGGAAAATGCCGATTCCACGGTCTCCAGCATGGCGGCGGTGGCCGTGAACTGCCTGTCGAAGTAGGGGCTCCACGCACGCGGGTCCTGAGACTTAAAACGAATATCGTGTTCGATTTCGCTCCATGCATGGGCAAAAATGGTGCGAATTTGGCACTCGAAAAAGTAGCTGCCATTGGGCTTACTCTCGGGATCAAGGAGCTCCTGGTAGCTGCGCACCACATCATTTTGGATCGTGCGTAGAATCAGGTGACGGCTGGAATACCCGTAGGTGCCCGATTCAATGGAGCCAATGTCCTTCTCTGTATCGCCGCGGCAGTCGAAGATATTGCGCTTGCGCTTGATCAGGTTGGCGGCTTCGGCGTTCTCTCCGGGCAACGTGGTGATGACGCGCACGCCCACCATGTCTGTGAGGTTGCGCAGGGGTTCGGGGAACAGCAGGGTTGGATCAGCATCCGGCTCGGCCACCATCCTGGACGCCTTTTCCCGAAAGGACTCAACGGTCTTGGTGCGGCTTGTCACAAAAAGTGGTTTGTCTTCAGCTTCGGACAAGATTTCCCGGACGAGAGACTCCATCTCCGCCGTGACCTTTTCCAGGGCAGGCCGCGTTCGCTCGTAGTCAGCCACTGAGGCGCTGACCGCCGGACGCAGTGATTCATCGAGACGATCCCAGTTGCTACCCATAACCCGAGCCTAAACGCCCGGGTGGGTCGGATGCGAGCAGCACCGCCGACTATGGCACAAATTCTCGATTAACTTATGTTCCCTGGAAAGCGTTCGCAGGGTCACGGCGCCGGCGGAGGCCCCGTACTGCTCCGTACGATCAACTCCGGAACCAAGGAGACCGGCGGCAGCACACCCCTTGCAGGATCCAGACGGTGCAGGAGCCGTTTGACGGCCAGTTTTCCGATCATCTTGAATGGTTGGGCCACCGTGGTCAGCGACGGGGAGCTGAACTCAGCCAGCGCAATGTTGTCAACGCTGACGATGGAGATGTCCTCCGGGATTCGCTTGCCGCTTTCATGAAGGGCGCGAATCAAGCCGAAAGCCATCTCGTCGCTGGAGGAAAAAATTGCCGTCAGATCGGGGATTCGGGCCGCAATCAGCCCGTTTTTGAACCCCGATAGAGGCGACCAATCACCCTGAAGTTCCGGCGGTGCAGACTTTCCTGCCCGCTCCAAGGTTGTCCGCCATCCTTCGCTGCGATCGACGGCTTCAATCCAGTTTTGTGGTCCGGCCAGATGCCACACCGTCTCATGGCCCAGGTCCAGCAGGTGTTGCGTCGCCAGCTCGGCGACGAGGGCCTGATCGATGACAAGCAGTTCACTTGATTCGGTTCGTGAGCCGTCAAGGGTGACGATCGGCGTTGTAGTACCGATCCGCGCTACGACCGGGCTCGATTGGATCATGGGGACAGCAAGGATGATGCCGTCGGCGCCACGGTCCACGAGCCCCTGAACGGCGGTCTCGATCACGTGGTCATCCATGGAGGAGATGGGTGAGCAAATGACCGAATGGTCCAATTGGGCCGCTGCCATTTCAATACTGCCAACCACCATCGAACGGGCGTAGGAATCGGTATCAAAAAGGACCAGGCCAATAATTTGTGTCCGGCCAGTGGAAAGGCTGCGGGCCGCGTAATTACGGTGATAGCCAAGCTGCACAACGGCCGCTTGGACACGTTCCCTCGTGGCTGGCTTCACGCTGTGGTGGCCGTTCAACACCCGCGAGACGGTCTGCGGCGAAACGCCAGCCAGTTCGGCGACATCTCGAATGCCTGTCGGCCGTGACGCGGAATTGCTCATTCGTTAATCCAAGCTGCAGAGGTCATGTCAAGAACTGTAGCCAAAAACTGAAACTCCTCCCATAGTGTTTAGTGCCGCCGCTGCCGAGGCAGATGAACCAAGGGCCATGCTGGTCAGCGGAAGGCTGGCGTCCGTCAGTCCATGAATGGAATGCTGAGTGTGGCAACTGCCGCTGACCGAAGCTCGTTTCTGGGTGCTCCTTTGAACGGTTTGCCTCCGTCGCAGGTTGCGGCACGTAGGCTGATGTCATGTTAACGGTTATTGGTGAAGCTTTAGTTGATGAAGTGGTGCAGATAGGGAAGACCCCAGTGCCGCACGTGGGCGGAAGCCCCATGAACGTGGCCGTGGGCTTGGCTCGGCTAGGCCACCCCGTGCAGTTTCTTGGCCGCTTTGGGCAGGACCCCTACGGTGACATGGTGGCCGGTCATCTTCACGCCAACGGCGTCATGGTTCCCCTGGCCGCCGATTCACAAGCAACCTCCGTGGCCCGGGCCACGCTCGATGCTGACGGCGCGGCCACCTACGA